>VFFB01000043.1 GCA_018882585.1 Candidatus Kapaibacterium sp. | reverse complement strand
ATTGCCGCCAATGCAGTAACAGCCAGCGAGCTGGCATCGACAGCCGTCACTGCCGGCACGTATGGCAGCAGCACATCGATCCCGCGTTTCACCGTTGACACCGACGGACGTCTGACAAGTGCCGACACGCTCTCGCTGCAGTCAGCTTTGAACGGACTCAGCCTTAGCGGAACCGGTCCGGACGCGACGGTCGGCGGAACGATCAGCAACGTCCTTGTGACCTTCAAGTCCAACACCGTCGACTCGAACGAGCTCGTTGCCACAGGTGTCACGCCGGGTTCGTATGGCGATTCAACAGCATTCCCAACGTTTACGGTCGATGCTGACGGGCGTCTGACCGCAGCAGGTACGCGCTCCCTTGGCAGTCTGGGAGGACAAATACCGGCGAGCGGGTCGGGCGACGTCAGCATCACCGGTTATGTCAACAACATGACAACGGACATTCAGCCCGGTGTAGTTACGGGTGTCGAGCTTGAGAATCTTGTGCCGTCACCATCGGGTACCTACGGCAGCTCCAGCAAGATCCCTGTCATCACCGTGGACAGCAATGGTCGAGTCACGGCAGTGGATACATCGACCGTGACCGCATCGATCAGCCTTGGTGGTGACGTAACAGGGCCGGCCGACAGCAATACGGTCAAGGCACTTTGGAACACGCCCATTGCCGATCTGACTGACTCTCTTAGTGGGCACGTCCCGATTGAAGGCGACGTATTGACATGGACGTACGATTCAACCCAGGCGAAATCGCAATGGGAGCCGCGTCCGAAGGGTGAAATTCCTACGGCTGTGTACTTCCGCGAAGGCAATGCCATTGAGGTCACCGGGACAAGTCTTGATGACCTTGTTTTACCCGATGCAACATTCATCCGCCTTTATGGAGGAACGGCCGGATTCGATCTTACTGGTCTGGCCGGCGGCGAAGACGGACGCATCGTGCTGCTCTTCAACGACACGAACTTCAACATGACGTTACGCGACGAAGGCACGGCAGCGGCAACGGCATCGCTGGCAGAGAACCGTCTTGAGATCTTCACGAACTCACGTCAGCTCGGCGCACGTGCCGTCTGCATGTTCGTCTACGCCTCGTCGCTGCAGCGGTGGGTCCTCGTTTCCTATCAATCCTAATCCGAATCACGAGGTCCATCATGCGTTGCATCATTCGAACACGGCCTGGTTGGCGCGCGCAACGCGCGTTGATCGCCTTGGTCTGCCTGCTCGGCATTCATGCATCGACCCTTTGCCAGCAACAGTTGGGAAGAGGTGTCTTGAGCAGCGGAGGTATCGGAATGACGTCTGCCAGCGGATCGCGCATGCAAGGATCGGTGTCGCAGACAGCCATCGGCATCACGAGGTCTGCAGAGCAGGTGGCCGAACTTGGCTACTGGTATACCATCATGCAGGCACGTCCGGGATATTCGATGATCATGATCCCGAATATCCAAGCCAGCGTCGGACAGCAGTTTCAGATCCCGGTGATGCATTCGACAAGTGCGTCACTCTTTGCCGGTGAGGAGCGGACGTTCACGGTCAAGATCAGGTTCAACAAGACCATGATCGAGATCCTTGATACCGTGCAGTTCGAGGAGACTGACACAGACTACATCGTCACACTCTCGGGCTCGACACGCGATACGCTCAGCACGCTTGTTGCGCTGAATGTGCGTGCAAGACTCGGGAACGACACAACGACAACGCTCACGGTTGAAGACTTCACGTGGACGAATGCCCCGCGCATTCGTCCACGCATGGAGATGGTCGCAGGCACGTTCTCGACCATCGGCGTGTGTACCGAGGGTGGCGTTCCGCGTCTTGTCAAGACCATCAATCTGACGTCGATCCGTGCCTATCCCAATCCGGCCGACGTCACCACCTCGGTTGCCGTGCGCCTTGAGCGCGCAGGCAATGCTCGCGTGTCGATCCATGACCTGACCGGTATGCTCATGCATACCATTCACGACGGACAGCTCGACAAAGGTCTCCATGCCTTTACCGTGAATCTCGAGTCGTTGCCTTCGGGCGTCTACATGGTCAGACTCGAGACGTCAACAGAGGTCCTATCCCATCAACTCATCATCAAGAAGTGAGGTGCGACATGAAACGTGTGCATGCTTACACTATCGTCATCGCCCTCTTCCTGATGCTTCCGGGCAGACAATTCGTCAAGGCGGGCAACGTTCCGCAGGACGAGTTCTTCATCCATCCATCGTACGAATGGTTGCGATTAGGGGCGACGATGACGGCTGATCAGAAATGGCTTCGTGGTGGCTTCCGTGCCGTACCCGATGTGCCAAACTGTTGTCCGGAATACTCAAATGCAACGGCGATGAGCATTGGTGGTGGCGTCTTCGTCGAGGCGCCGCTGACACCGCGGTGGACGCTTGGAACGCGGCTGACGTTTGCGCAACTCGGAGGCGACTTTGTTTCGAACGAACAGACGTTGATCTATGCCGGTGATCCGCAGTCGTCACCTGCAACCATCGAGCATTCGCGCAAGCCCAGGGTAACGTCCATGATCTTCGAGCCGAACATCACGTACAACCCGTACGATGCGTTGACGGTCGGACTTGGGATGCAGGTCGGGTTTACGATCTCGAAGAGTTTCAATCAGTCCGAGACGTTGCTCACGCCCGACAACGTTGTGTTCGAGAACGGTACGCGCACGCGACTCGTCACGTCGGGCGACATACTCCGACAGAACACGGTGCAGGCCGCCCTTGTTGGGCGCATCGGCTATGAGTGGGCCTTGGACGAGATCGGCCAGATCACGCTTGGTCCGGAGATCAGCTACGCATACTCGTTCACCGACGTCGTCGAGACATCGGACTGGTCGACGCATGCGTTACGCTTTGGTGTGATCTTCCGGTACTCGCTGCTCAAGGAGATCCGTCCGTAACCGCTTTCCGGGGCGTCAGTATGCGCCCTCGGGAACGGGAATCTTCAGCTCGCGGAACAGGACGGGATTGCATCGTGCGATCCAGTCACCGTGCAGCATGGCCGTGGTACTGTCGCGGCTGTTGCGAGCAAACTGAAACAGATTGAAGTGCGCCCGGATGTCGCAAGGATCTACGATCACGGCATTCCGGGCCGCTTCATACATGGCCTGATAGTCGCCGCGGTCGCGGTAGATGTCGGAAAGCTGCTGCCAGGCTCCACTGAAGTTGGCAGGGCCCTCGGCCGTGATGCGCTTGTACAGATACTCGGCTTCGCCACGTCCTGCCGGTGTCGACAACAGCTGGATCGCGCGGGCGTAGTCGTTCAATGCATGCATGTTTGCGGCCGTAAGGTCGATCATGTGCTGCGGCGAGCGCTGCAGCACCGACGTCGGCTTGCGTCTGTACATGATGGCCAGTTTCCCCTGGGCATTCAGCGGATAGTAGTACTGATAGTAGGCCACGTAGAACTGTCGCGCGAACAGCGCGCGCTCGGCAAAGGCACTGGGCTTCATGCCCGTCGAAAACACAATGAAGTCCGGCTTCCGGCCGATCACATAATCTGCGTTGTATTTCCGCTCCTTCCACGACACGGTCGCATCGTCGCTCACTTCGGCGATGCGCACAGGCTGTGTCGCAATCGTTCGGTCGGTCAGCCCCAGCATGTCAACCACGGTCTGCTCCGACCACCACTTCAGCGCGCCTATGGTTGTTGCCGCAACGGTCAGCGTTCGCTGCTCCTTGGTGGCAACGTCGCGCAGGAACAGCCCTGTCGACCGCATCTTGCTGACAAGTTCGCCCTCGAGGTAGATTGTTCGCGTGATGGCCGATCGTTCGGCCACGACGGCATAGACGGCAAGTACAGCCACTGCAACGGTGGCAAGCAGCATGCGTGTGGCATGTTCGAGATTCAACGCCTGTACGGCACGCACGGCGCCAACGGTCATCAAGGGGGCAAGGAGCAACGCCACGGGCAGCAGGAATCGCTGATGACGCAACACGTCACCGCCAAGCAGGATAACGGCGAGCGTCCATACAACGGCAACAACTGCAGGTTCGACAACGTCGCGCGATCGCATGCGGGCGATGCCCAGGGCAGCCAACACAACGACGGCGCCATAGGCCGTCACACCAACCATGAACTGCCAGGCATAGGCGAGGCCATCGGCCACTTGCACGTGCAGCGACGTGGTCTTGGCCGAGAACGTATTCGGCAAGAGTGCGCCATACGTCTGCCAGCGCCAAAGCTCCAGCGCCGCCACAACAGCCGCCAGCACTGCAAGTTGTTTCCAGGGCTGCGTGCCTTCACGGCGTTGCACGACATCGATCAGACGGAACATTGCCAGCAGTCCCACCACCAGGAATGCCTCGGGACGCGTCAGCAGCATCACTGCCCCCCACAGTACCCATGCCATGCCATGACGATCGCGCACGAAGGCGTCGATCATGCCGGCAACAAGGAACAGGAACAGGGTGACCTCCATGCCGCTGGTTGACCAGAACTGAAAGGCGCTGCAGGCTGCCAGCCAGGAAGCAGCGGTGGCGGCCAGCACGTCACGCCACGGGGCATGGACGTCGGGTAACAGATGTCGTGTCAGGCGATACACCATCATGCATGATGCCACGGCGAAGAGCATGCCAAGGATCTGCAGCAGCGCGATCGGGTCAGAGCTCAGGCGGATCGCGATCGACGAGAGCACCAACCATAGGGGTGAGGTGAAGCCTTCGACGAATTCGCCGATGTTGAAGACTGGACCGTGTCCGTCGACGACGTTACGGGCATAGGCCAGGGTAATGTAGGCATCGTCCTGCACGTACGACATTGCCGATACCAAGCCACCGTAGACGATGGCGGGTACCAGGGCGAGCAGCAGCGTTCGAAGCCGTGCTGCTGACGTATCAGAAGAAGTTGGACTCATCTCGCCATCGAACGATCTTCCAAACGTCGGCCGAGGTTGGGCGCTCAAGGCGCAGGTTGACACGTCCTTGTGCGCGGATGACATCCGTTGGCGAGAACGTGATCGTCAGATTGAATCCTCGAGAGATCGACTGTGCCAGCGAATCGCCGTCGGCGATCACCACGTCATTCCACACAAGGTCAAGTTGTTGTGCGGCCGTGAACAGACCGGCCGTGGCAAGCATGTCTTCGTCGCGACCCCACGTCACGTCGATGCCTTTATCGTAGTTGCGGTACACAAACGTGAACGTCCGATCAAGCAGACGTCCGTACGTCAGCGTATCCCGAAACGCATAGGCGTAGCGGAAGTTCTGAAACAGTCCGTCGACGGACCGTTGGTCACCAAGGATGGGTGTATCGGCGGCCATGGGCGCTTCGGCAGGTGCGAAGGGATTCACGCAGCCGACAAGGGCTGCGCAGATCGCTACTGCGACGGCAAGGCGCTGCATGGCGTTGATGGCGCTTAGAACAGCCAGTCGACAAGGCCGAAGAAGATTGCCAGGCCCATCACGAAGTTCACGACGCCGATGTAGGCGAAGACGGCAGCGCGGGCACCACCATAGGCCGACGTGCCTCCGGCGCCGAAGACGACGCCCATGACGCCGCTCAGAACCGAGCAGGCGGCCTGGTGCCAGCCCATGGACGTCGATAGTGCATAGACCGCACCAAAGACCATGATACCGGCCGTGATACCAAGTAAGCGTGTTGCGAGCGTGTCGTGGACTTCATGTGCATGTGCGTCGTGCGACATCACCATCTCCAGTTGTCGTGGATGCGAAAATTGGTTGCCAAGGGGCGCGGCAAGATACGACGGCGGCGGCTAATTGGAGAGGGCGGCCTTGAGCAGACTCCAGGTAGCCTCGACGGTATCGCTTTGGCGTCTGGCATCGCGCCATGTCGAGACGCTCCATTGTCCGCTGCGTTCCGGTGTGATGGTAAGCGACATGGTTCCCCGGAGCGTGGTGGGGACCGAGGCGACGCCGTGGTTGGCCGTCATCACATAGTCGGTCACGTAGATGGTACTGTCGGGCGAACTGAAGGCAATGTTCGCGTCGGTGAACTCCAGCGCCGGACGCCCTTCGGGCGGCAGCCGCGCGATGAGCGACAGGAAGGCCTGGCGCTCGCTGTTCAGGGACCAGGCGTCGAAGAGCGACTGATAGCGTGCCCGCACCTCGGCCGACGGCTCGAACCGATAGTCGTAATTGCTTCGGGTTGTCCGGTCGGCCAGACAGAGCATGAAATTCTCGGTGTTACGCTCGGTGACGGCATATCGCAGATTCGACAGCACGATGGCCGGACTTGTGGGCGGCTCAAACGTACCCCGGGTGCCTGTTGGCGTCTCGGGGGTGCGCGTCGTGCATGCCGTCACGCACGCCAGTACGGCAAACGCTACAAACGCTGTGCGATAACGATGCATCGTTCCGACGTTGAATCGTGAAAGGGGTCGCCGTCGTACGTGCCGAACACGTGCTGCACCACGAGGCCTGCCGTTGTAAGCATGGCCACGAGTTCGTTGCGGGAGTAAAGCCACACGCGTTCTTCAAAGGTCTGTTCCGTCGAACACGGATTGTTGATCGTAATGCGTTTGCGCACAAAGGGTTCATCGATCCAGCGTTCCTGGATGATGGTCACGCCGTCCATCATATCCATGGATTCCGGTACCAGCGTTGCGCGTACGCGATCGGCATTGAACAGGTCGATGATGACCGTGCCGCCGGGGCGGACGCCTTCGGCCATGGTTGTGAGTACCTGCTGATGTTCGGCGTGGGTGTCGAAGTAGCCGAAGCTAGTAAAGAAGTTTACGATCACGTCGAAGGGTGCGTGCGGATAGGGACCGCGCATGTCGCCAACAACGTAGTGTACGTTCGGATGGGGGAAGACCTCGCGGGCGCGGTCGATCAGGTACGTCGAGTTATCGAGTCCCGTCACATGATAGCCGGCTTCGGCAAGGGCCATGGCATGACGTCCGTAGCCGCAGCACAGGTCAAGCACGCGGGCATTGCGTGGGATGCGGGCAATGTCGAGCACCAGATGGACGGCGCGGCGTGCTTCGTCGGCCGAGCGATGCCGATACAGCCGCATGTACCATGGACTCTCGAACCATGAATCGTACCAGTCGTTCATACGGGGACGCGTCCTTCCAGGGCGCGGGCAAGGGTTGCATCGTCGGCAAACTCCAAGTCGGCGCCCACAGGTACGCCCCGGGCGATGCGTGTGACGCGGATGCCCAACGGGGCTGTCATCTTGGCGATGTACTGTGTTGTGACCTCGCCCTCGACGTTCGGGTTCAGGGCAAGGATCAGTTCCTGCACTGCGCCAAGGCGGGCCATCAGTTCGCGCAGGCGGATGTCGTCGGGGCCTACGCCATCAAGAGGATTCAGCACGCCGTGCAGCACGTGGTAGACGCCTCGGAAATCGCCCGATCGCTCGATGGCCATCACGTCCGACGGCTCCTCGACCACGCAGATCGTGCTTCGGTCACGTTGTTCCGAAGCGCAGATGGCGCAGACCTCGCGGTCGGTGAACGTCTGGCATACGCTGCATTCGCGCACGTTCGCGCGCATCAGCGTGATGGCATCGGTAAAGGCCTGGACAGACTCGGTGGGTTGGCGCAGCAGGTGAAAGGCCAGACGTCGTGCCGTCTTCCGGCCGATCGTTGGCAGCGTAGCCAGCAGTTCCACCACGCGATCGATGGTATCGGAGCTCATATCGTCCGAAAGTTACCACGCATTCGTGGTTCCAACCCTGCCCCCTTCCTACTTTTGCACTTGACTGCAACAAGGGGCGACGAAAATCGTTCAAGGCGCCACAACCAAAGGAACGGAGACGACGTATGGGAATCTTTAGCCGCATCTCGGATATCTTCAAGTCGAACGTAAACGACGCGCTTGACAACGCCGAAGACCCGGAGAAAATGCTCAAGCAGATGGTCTTGGAGATGGAGGAATCCGTGAACAAGGCCACGCTTGCCGTTGCCAATGCCATTGCCAACGAGAAGGGCCTTGAGCGTCGCATGGCCAAGGAGCGCAGCATTGCCGCCGACTGGCAGCAGAAGGCCATGGCGGCCCTGCAGGCAGGCCGTGAGGACCTTGCGCGGCAGGCACTGGAAAAGAAGGCCGTTGCCGAAAAGAATGTCAACGACCTTGTGCCGATCCATGCCACGGCATCGCAGACGTCGGCCAAGATGCGCGAGCAGTTGGACCAGCTGAAGCACAAGCTCGAAGAGGCACGCTCACGTCAGAGCACGCTGATCGCGCGTTCGCAGGCTGCCAAGGCCCAGCAGATGATAGCCCAGTCGTTCAGTGGTGTGGGCAGTGATGCCTTCTCCAAGTTCGACAAGTTCGAGGGCAAGATCGAAAAGCTCGAGGCGCAGGCCGAGGCATTCGAGCAGATCGCCGGCGAGAACACGAGTCTGGACCAGGAGTTCAAGAAGCTGTCGACCAACGCTGCCGTCGACGACGAGCTGCTGAAACTCAAGGCCCAGATGGGCATGCTGCCGCCCAGCGGACAGGAGCCCACGTCGTAACAGCGCCGCTCGCGCTGGCCTGATCAATTCCACCAGTCAACTTGCCAATCAAGGACTCGCCATGTCAACCTCAGCCGAACGCATTGCAGCAACGCAGTCGCGCGTCAAGGACGTACTCGACCGTACCTTTCCGGATGCCATAGACTTTGGTGACGGGTCGTTCACGATCTCGCACGGCTCGACGAGCGTGATCGTTGTTGTGCGCCCCTACACGGAGCACGACACCATGGTCGAGATCACGGCCCATGTTGCGACCGGTGCAACGTTGACGCCGGAGCTCACGAAGTGGCTCCTGCGCAAGAACGTCGAACTCCACTTTGGCGGCTTCGGTCTGCTCTTCGACGATACAATCGTCTTCAGCTATTCGCTGCCGGGTTCAACCCTGGATGCTGCCGGCCTCGAAGCAGCCATCACGGCCGTTGCCGTCGTGGCCGACCACTACGACGACGAGATCGTCGCCATGGCCGGTGGCAAGCGTGTGATCGATCTGGAGGGGTAGGCGGCCGACGAATGAATTCGTCGGCCATGCGTAATCACGGGCATTGACCTATCGCAGCGTCACGCGTACGCGGATCGAGCGATTAAGGAAGCGGCCCTGTGGAGTGTCGTCGCTGAACTTGTCGGTCGATGAGCCACTGACGATGCTGACGTCGTTATGGCCGATGGAGCGCAGGTAGGCCTCGGTGACGGCGGCGCGCTTCTGCGAGAGTTCGCGGTTGCGGGCCTCGCTGCCAAGGATGTCGGCCGATCCCTGGATGTTGATCTGGGTGCCGGCAGGCAAGGCCTCGACGAGTTGGCGGAGCAGGGCCTTGACGTCTTCGGAAAGGTCGGCGCTGTTGTAGTCGAAGCGCAGGACGGCGCTGAAGTCGTCGGCTACGAGTGCACGTACCTTGCGTGGCAGCGCGCTGACGGTGATGGTGGTGTCCTTGTCGCGGCGAAGCGATCCGGATGAAGCTTGGGCGCTCAGGGTGACAACGCTTTGCTGCGGCGACAGTTGGCGGACGACGGGGACGTCGGTAACCACGACGCCAACGGGCAGCACGGTGTCGGCGCCATCAACCTTGACGGCAACGCGTTCTGCACCGGTTGAACGGGCATCCGTGCTTACGCGAAGCGTACCGCGCAGTTCGTTGAAGGCTTCGGTCGAGACCCATTCCTGCAGCGGCGCATCGTCGATGATGATGTCGGCCCGATGATTCTCGATACGGCCGCCGGCAAAGTCCTTGTTGGAGGCAACACGAGGCAGCACGCTTGCTCGCGTAACAATACGCGATGCGTCGATACCCATGGCAACGAACACATCACGGACGGCATTGGCACGTCGCGTGGCAAGGTCGAGGGCTGCAGCCTCGGACATATCGCCCGAGGTCGACCCGATGATGGTGAGACGTCCACGCGGATTCCGTTGCAGCGTACGGGCTATGCGTGGCATGACCCAGGCATGGGCCATGACGGCATCGTCGGGGAACACCGATCCATCCAGCTGCCGACGATAGTCGGTTGGGATCGTCGCCGATGTCGAATCAAAGAAGACGGCAGGAACGATGGGTGTCATGGCACGAAGCAGCTTGCCGGAGCTGACGGTTCCGTCGAAGGCAATGGCATCGAGCTGCAGCACCGGCTGCACCACGACCGGCGGCGGTGGCGGCGGTGGTGGCGGTGGCGGTGGCGGCGGCGGCGGTGGCGGCGGTGGCGCCGGCAGGAACAGACGTCGCAACTCGACGATGAGCCGTGCGCCGGAGATGTTCAGCGTAGCGTCCGACAGAACGGAGTTCATGTAGTAGTCGACTTGCAGTCGCGGCACCAGTGCCCAGCGCTCACTGATGGGCAGCAGCGACTCGAGTCCTACGGTCGCCCCCAACAGCATGCTGCCGCGCGCGGTAAGCGGACCGTTGCCGATCTGCCGTTCCCGGGTACGAAGGCCGTCGACGATCAGATAGCCATCGTCTGGACTGACGACTCGTTCCGTCTGTGTGTAGGTCGTGCTGAGCGGTAGGGCCAGGCGCAGACCGCCAATCAGACCAAGCCATCGCTGCTCGTAGGTGCCTGCAAGGACGAAGCGCAGGTCGGGCTGCAGCTCAAGGTAGGTCAGTGCCGTTTCGACGTCGACGTTCGTCGTAAGGTCCCACGCATTGCCCGCAGAGTCGCGCATCGGATAGATGTTCGTGGCGGGGAAGACTGCGCGACGGCTGGTGAGTCCGAGGCCTCCGCCAAGGGCCAGCTTCGACGACAGCGGGATCTCGAGCGTGGCATCGACGGTGACGCCCAAGCCTGACGTCGAGGATTCGGCGTTGCAGTCAACGATCTGTCCGCTGGTCGAAAGGTCGGCACTATACAGACTGTAGAGCAGTCCGCCGCCAAACCGCAGCGCAGTGAAGGTGCGCGTCGTATCGGCCTGTGCCCATGCTGTCATGGCTACGGCACAGAGTGCGGCGGCAAGGATGATCGGTCGAACGAAGCGGAGCGTCATGATGTGGGAAGATATCAGAATCGGGCAACCAAGCTAAGCCGCACCGGTGCCAACGGTGTCGGCCCGACGTTGAGCGACACGTCATCACTCACGTCGAAGTCGAACAGATGCGCTCCCACGTAGGCATCGATGGCGGCGACCACGTACGTGGCCGCAAGCGCAAGCGTGGCAACATCGCGATTATCGCGATAGGCCTCGCGCTGCCGTAGCAGCCGTTGCACCGTAGCTGACGACGCATTGCTGTTGACGGCCGCAAGATACGCCGCGTCGGCGTCACGGTACATGACGTGATTGTCAACAATGAGCCAAGCGCTTGCCGCAGCGCCTCCGGCGAAGAGCGGGATCTTCCAGTACGACTCCGTGTAGTACTGTCCAAGACCGGGCAGGGCCATACTCATCAGGATTGCCGTGGTGGGGCTCTTTGTCATGGGTTTTCGCACCGACGCAGAGTCGGCGGCACAGACGCCGATGCTTCCACGCGTGATGGTCAGCACCACGATGGTAAACGCCGCAATGATCCGAAGCATCACGGCTGGCAGGCCACCACTTCGATTTCGACGGCCACGTCCTTTGGCAGACGGCTCACCTGCACGGTGGAGCGGGCCGGACGGTGGTCGCCGAAGGTTTCGGCATAGACGCTGTTCATGGCGGCAAAATCCTGCATGTCGGTCAGGAAGACGGTAGTCTTCACCACGCTGCCGAGCTCAAGTCCGGCTTCGTGCAGGATGGCGCGAATGTTCCGGAATATCTGCTCGGTCTGCGCGCTCGCATCGCCTTCGACAAGGGTTCCGTCGGCGCGAAGCGCGATCTGTCCTGAGAGGAAGATCATTGCCCCTTTGCAGGCCACGGCATGAGAATAGGGGCCGATGGCGGCTGGTGCGTGCTTGGCATTGAGTGTCTGTATCATGGATCTCTCCGTAGTGGTGCATGATGATAGAAGGGCGATGATACCGAGGAGTACACATACGCGGATCATTGGTCCTCCGTTGTATCGCGGTCGATCAGGTAGACCTCTTCGCCTTCGCGCACGTAGCCGTAGCGCTCGCGGGCGATACGTTCGATCTCGAGCGTGTCGTAGCGCAGCCGTCGGACAACGCCGCGCAAGGAGTCGCCCGTTGCCGTGATCTGACGCTGTTGGTCAACCAGATTATCATAATCGCGTTCAAGGCTCCATCGCGTGATCACGCCGTAGGGCGAGAACAGCACGAAGAGGATGACGATGCCCGTGAGCACGCCGATGATGATGATGCGTCTGCGGGTCATCCGCTGTTGTTGCGTTGTCACGGTCGAAGCCATGCGCAAAGATACGGTCTTGCGTCACGGCCGTCATGCCGGCTTCTCGGGCCAGGCATGCTTGGGGTAGCGTCCGCGCAGTTCCTTGCGCACGTCGGCGTACGAGCCGTTCCAGAAGCCGGCAAGGTCTTGTGTGACCTGCACCGGACGTCCGGCAGGCGAAAGCAGGATGATGGTCAGCGGTATGCGTTCGGCACCGATCCGTGGCGTGTCGTGCATGCCAAAGAAGTCCTGCAGTTTTGATGCAACGCTTGGTCGTTCGGCATCACTGTACTCGATCGTTGCCTTCCGACCATTGGGAAGTGTAAGATGTGTGGGTGCGAGGGTGTCGATGGTCTGCAGCTGCTGGTACGTACACCACGACCGCAGCAGGTCGATCATCACCAGCCGTTGCACGTCACGCACGCGACGCATGCCATGCAGGTAGGGGGCAAGGCGATGCGGTGTGATGTGGCAGTCGACACCGGCGAAGGCGGCACGGTGTTGGAAGGAGCGTGCAGCATCGGTCCAGGGCAGGTCGCGGTAGTCGTTGCGGCGCAGGCGTTCACCCAAGGCTGTGGCGATGACATCGGGATCTGCATTGGCAACGTCGCGCTCGTCAAGGACGATGGCGCCGACGTAGGTGCGGCGTCGGATGGTGACGAGGTCGGACGTGGCGTCGTCGACAAGTTCTTCGACGGTTCGCATATCGTGGGCAACAAGGCGTCGGACATCGGCATCGTCGATCACGGCGGCGCTGCGAATCGTCAGTTCGGTGGCACCGTCAACGTCGGCCACGGCCAGCCAGGTCGACCCTTCAAGAGGATCATCGTTGGGCAGCGCGGCGGTCCGTCCATTCCGAAGCACGTAGCGATTTCCGTCACGTCGTTTTGCAAGTCGATCCGGATAGGCAAGGGCGACGCACAGGGCGGCCTTCTGCATGGCGATGGCGGCTGCGCCGTGATTGCGTCGCAGGTGCTGCCAGCGCTCGCGCGCCGCGCCGCAGGCGCGGCGGTCGGCGGCATCGTCGGCTGCGCCCGCCAGGGCGTGCAGACGGCGCAGCAGGTCCACCTCACGCGTATTGCGCAGGATGTCGCGTTCGCCCAGCAGCGCGGCCACGGCCGTGGCCGTGGCCGCGTCGATGCCGAAGGTGTCTGCCACGGCCAGCGCGTGGGCGATGCGCGGGTGGACGCCCATGGCGGCCATGCGACGGCCATGATCGGTGATGATGCCACCGTCGTCGACGGCATGCAGATCGCGCAGCAGGGCAGTGGCCTGTTCCAACGCCGCAGGCGGCGGAGCGTCGATCCATGCCACGTCGTGAACGTCAGCGCCATAGGCGGCTAGGTCAAGCACCAGCGGCGCCAGATCGGCCACCAGAATCTCGGGCGTGCGCCGTGCTGTAAGCAGCTCGTGTTCCGGGCGTGTCCACAGACGCATGCATACGCCCGGCGCCGTCCGTCCGGCACGTCCTGCACGTTGTTCGGCAGCGTCGGCCGACACGGGCACGGTCACCAGCCGCTGCATGCCGGTTCTGGCGTCGAAACGTGGTTCACGCGACTGTCCGCCGTCGATCACGATGCGGATGCCGTCGATGGTCAGCGATGTTTCGGCGATGGACGTTGCAAGGACGACCTTGCGTCGGCCCGACCGTGCCGGCAGGATGGCCGTGTCCTGGGCTTCGGATGACATCTCGCCGAACAGTGGCAGCACGTCGACGGATGCGTCGAGCGCAGCAGCATCGAGCAGCGCGGCGGTGCGTCGAATCTCGGCCGCCCCCGGAAGGAAGCACAGGACGTCGCCTTCATGCACCGTCAGCGCCGTCCGCACGGCATCGGCCATACGCTCGGGCACGGGCATGTGCGAGGCGCGTGGTGACCACGAGATGTCGACGGGAAACATGCGGCCGTGGCTGCGGACAACGGGGGCATCCGCGCCGTCGGTACCAAGGAATGACGGCAGTGTGGGCAGTGACGACAGCGTGGCCGACATCACCAGGATCTGCAGGTCCGGCCGGGCGAGCTGCCGCGACAGCAGGCACAATCCAAGCCCCATATCAGCATGCATGGAGCGCTCGTGGAATTCGTCGAAGATGACGATATCGGTACCCTTGAGCTCCGGGTCGTGAACAAGGCGTCGGGCCAGAATACCTTCCGTCACCACTTCGATGCGTGTGGTTGGGCCTACGCGCGTATCCATGCGCATGCGGTAGCCAACGGTCTGGCCCACCTCTTCGCCAAGCAGTGCAGCCATGCGCCGTGCCGCGTTGCGGGCGGCCAGACGTCGTGGTTCGAGCATCACGATGCGGCCGGGCAAGGCCAGCGGAACCAGCGTCGTCTTACCGGCACCTGGCGGTGCCTCGAGGATGCATGTTGACGTTGCTTCGAGCGCCCGCAGCACGTCCGGAATGACGTCGGCAACGGGCAGGGCCGGCAGTGGTATCACGGCATGACGACGAAGCGACGACAGACACCGCTGGACTCGACGACGGCCACGGCCACCGGACCGAGCCATGCGGCGTCGATGGGGATGACGATGGTGTCGCCCGCGGGTGCGACATCAGAGGCAACCAGTAGACGTCCCATCATATCGCTGACGCGAATGCGGACCACACTCGGGCCCGCTGCGGGCACGAACAAGTGACCGTCGCGGATGCGGGCATCATTACCGAGGGCGGCATCATCATTGACGGAGCTGGCAACGCCAAGATCAATGGCGTAGACGCCACTGGACGCCGTATCAGCTGTACGGTGCAGCAACACCATTCGGCCGGCATCGATCGCTGTCATGGCCGATCGGTCGTCGGGCAGCGTAGCAATGGCAGGAAGCGTATCGGCGAGCGCCAACCACTCGCTGTCTTCGTTGTTCCAGCGGAACAATCGCAGACGCGACGTGTTTGGCTGTGTAGGTAGCTCGTAGCCGATGACGTAGAACATTCCAAGATGACGCTCGGCCGAGAGGATGGGGCCAATGTCAAGCGTCGATACCCGCAGAAGGGTCAATGCGGGATCACTTAGGCCAGTTATGAATACGCCGATATCCGAGGCAACAAGGATGGTGTTGTTGTCAAGACGCATGGAGTTGACCGTCCACGCCGGGACCGACACATTCTGCCACGCTGCTGCGTTGGACTGCAGCACCTTGATGGCTGAACCGTCGGTTACGACGATGGCATCGTCCGAGATCGCAGCATGCTTGATTGACGCAAGACCCGTTGCAGGCATGTCCTTCCAAGCCTCTGCCGTGCGCTTGAAGGCACGTCCGTCGCGCAGGACGACGATATACTCGTTGCCAACCGCGGCAATACCGACGGCGCGCCCCTTCTGCGGCAGCGTGTCGAGCGATTCCCAGTTCAATCCCGTCTGGCTGTAGAACAGACGCACCTCGTCCTGTCCAACATTCGCAACGGCGATCTTGATGCCGACGCTCATGGTGAAGACGCCCACGACTGACCCCGTTGTGCCTGTACATGGCGTCCACGACGATCCTTGCGTCGCAGAGTACTGGAAGTCCGGTCCGGACAGATACAGACCATTGCTGGCAACGATCAACCGCGAATCCGTTGTCACTCCCGGATTCGACGAACGCGTCCAACGGTTGAGCTGCGCGTGGGAAGCCGTCGCAACGCTCACCAGAATGAAGAGCAGAAGTATATGCCGTTGCATGATCAGTACCTTGACGGTGGATGCTACGGTGCAACATTAGTAAAAACGACGCATGGATGGCCCACAGATACCTGTGTAGGGGCGCGGCAGACGGCGTCTAGCATCGTTGAGCCCCGAAGGGGCGCAACAGCGATGCCTACACACACATGTGGACCCACGGACACACATGTGGACCCACGGCTGAGGCCGTGGGCTACTATGGGCCGACGATCAATTGGCGGACAGTTCGTTTGTTCGTGTCAAACCGATACGTCATCGTCACGATGTGATACGAAGCCGTCATCTCCACGAGGTAAATCAATTGTCGACCCATAATAGCCCACGGCCTCAGCCGTGGGTCCACGTGGGTGTCCGTGGATGGGGTGCCCGTGTACACAAATGTGTACGCATCGATGATGAGCCCCGAAGGGGCGCAACAATGCTAGCCCCGGGCGGCAGCCCGGGGTGGGTGAAAAGCGGGGCAGCCCAACGTGGCCGCCCCTGCGAACGATCGAACGACGATGGTGACGGGCGACCCAACGTCTCGCCCGTACGACCTTACGCGTAGGCCTCCATGGGCGGGCAGGCGCAGATCAGCACGCGGTCGCCATGGGCGTTGTCCACGCGGCCTACCGTAGGCCAGAACTTGCGGTCGCGCACCCAGGGGAGTGGGAAGACGGCTTGCTGACGTGTGTACGGATGCGTCCACTCGTCGGCAATGGCCACGAACTGCGTATGCGGTGCGTTCTTCAGTACGTTGTCCTTGGCATCGACGGCACCAGTGCAGACGGCTTCGATCTCGGCGCGGATGCTTAGCAGGGCATCGCAGAATCTGTCAAGTTCGACCTTGCTTTCAGACTCCGTGGGCTCGATCATGATGGTGCCGGGCACGGGGAAGCTTAGCGTTGGCGCGTGGAAGCCATAGTCCATCAAACGCTTTGCCACGTCTTCGGCCTCGATGCCGCCACCCTGCTTGTATTCACGCAGGTCGACGATCATCTCGTGGGCCACGCGTCCGTGCTCACCAACGTACAGGATCGTGTAGGCGCCGTCAAGACGCGACTTGATGTAGTTCGCATTCAGGATGGCCAGCTTGGTTGCGTCTGTGAGCCCCTTACCACCCATCATGGCAATGTAGGCGTAGGAGATGAGCAGGATGCTTGCCGATCCCCAAGGGGCGGCGCTGACCGCCGAGGCCGTATGACCGTTGTTGATGACGGTGTGACCCGGCAGGTAGGGGGCCAGTTCGGAGGTGACGCAGATGGGGCCCATGCCGGGGCCGCCACCGCCGTGGGGGATGCAGAAGGTCTTGTGCAGGTTCAGGTGGCAGACGTCGGCACCGATGGCGCGGGGCGAGGTAAGACCAACTTGCGCGTTCATGTTGGCGCCGTCCATGTAGACGCGTCCACCATGCTCGTGCACGATGTCGCAGATCTCTCGGATGGCCTCTTCGAACACGCCGTGCGTCGAAGGATACGTGACCATCAACGCGGCCAGGTTGGCACTATGCTGCTCGGCCTTGGCGCGCAGGTCGTCGACGTCGACGGTACCGTCGTCCTTGCTCTTGACCACGACGACATTCATGCCGGCCATGACGGCCGAGGCGGGGTTGGTGCCGTGGGCGCTCGAGGGGATAAGCACGACGTCGCGGTGCGCGTTGCCGTTCGCGCGGTGAAATGCGCGAATGACAAGCAAGCCGGCATATTCGCCTTGGGCACCGGCATTGGGCTGGAGCGAGCAGGCGTCGAAGCCGGTGACTTCGTTCAACCACATCGACAGACGGTCGAAGATCTCGGTATAGCCGGCAGCCTGGTCCCGAGGAACAAACGGATGCATGCGGTTGAAGGCCGGCCACGTGATCGGAATCATTTCGGCCGTTGCATTCAGCTTCATGGTGCACGAGCCGAGCGGAATCATCGAGTGGGCAAGCGACAGATCCTTGTTCTCGAGACGCTTGATGTAGCGCAGCATCTCGTGCTCGGCATGGTAGCTGTTAAACACAAGATGCGTCAGGTAGTCGCTGGTGCGTTGGTGCGATGCGGGGATACCTGTTTCTTGTCCACCAACAAAGGCATTAGGCTCGACGCCAAAGCAGGCCAGCACATCACGCAGGTCGGCAGGCGTGGTTGTTTCGTCGAACGAGATGCTTACCGTGCCAACGCCGTAGGCGAAGTTGATCTTCCGAGACTCGGCGCGTGCGCGCACGGCATCCACGTCAGCGTTCACGGTCACGGTGTCGAACCATGCCGAGTTTACGATCTGGAGTCCTGCCGAGCGCAGTCCCGCAACAAGGTCGGACGTGAGCGCATGCACGCGCGAGGCGATACCGCGCAGACCCTTGGGACCGTGATAGACGGCATACATGGCGGCCACGTTGGCAAGCAGTGCCTGGGCGGTGCAGATGTTGGACGTGGCCTTGTCGCGGCGGATGTGCTGCTCGCGCGTCTGCAGCGCCATGCGCAGGGCCACGTTGTTTTGGGCATCCACGCTCACGCCAATGATTCGGCCGGGCATCGAGCGTTTGTACTGTTCCTTTGTTGCCATGAAGGCCGCATGCGGTCCGCCATAGCCCAGCGGCACGCCAAAGCGCTGTGCCGATCCGATGGCCACGTCGGCGCCCCATTCGCCCGGAGGCGTCAGCATCGTCAAGGCCAGCAGGTCCGTACCAACGGTCACCATCGAGCCGTTCGCATGGGCGCGCTCGCACAGCGCCGCATAGTCGCGCACATCGCCGTCGGCGGCAGGATACTGCACGTAGGCGCCAAAGACCGTGTTGTCGAAGGTGAAATCCTTCCAATCAGCAACACGCACTTCAATGCCCAGCGGCTCGGCACGCGTCATGATCACGTCAAGCGTTTGCGGGAATACGTTCTTGTCAACCAGCAACACGTTCGCGTCTTTCAGCGCCGACGGTTTGCAGGCATCCATCAGGTGCATGGCTTCGGCGGCGGCCGTTGCTTCGTCCAGCAGCGACGCGTTGGCGATCTCCATTTTTGTGAGATCGATCACCATGGTCTGGTAGTTCAGCAGCGACTCCAGACGTCCCTGCGCGATCTCGGCCTGATAGGGCGTGTACTGCGTATACCACCCCGGATTCTCCACGATGTTGCGCAGGATCACGGGCGGCGTCAGGGTGTCATAGTATCCCTTGCCGATATAGGAT
>VFFB01000042.1 GCA_018882585.1 Candidatus Kapaibacterium sp. | reverse complement strand
ACCAAGAACGGTATCCTGATCGTCGAGTTCGCTAATCAACTCAAGGAGCAGGGAAGGGGCTGGGTAGAAGCCGTTGAAGAGGCGGCCGCTTCGCGATTCCGTCCCATCCTGATGACGTCCCTCGCCACCATGCTCGGCGCACTGCCCATTGCCTTGTCGCTCGGTGCCGCTTCGGGCAGTCGGACCGGCCTTGGTGTTGTTGTCGTTGGTGGCGTGCTGCTGTCGACGCTGCTAACGCTGTTTATCATCCCCGCTGTCTACGTCGTGATGTCGAAGCTGAAGCGTCACAACGCGCTGGCAAAGACCGTTGCTGCCGCGGCGGCGTTGATCCTTCTTACGTCCGTATCGCAGGCGCAGGTTGTCACGCTCGACGATGCAATCCGCATGGGTATGGAGAAGCACTACGGAGCACGTATTGCGCGGGTGGATTCGGCCATTGCCGACAATACGCTGCGTGGCGGCACTGCAGGCTATCTGCCAACGGTGAACATCACGGGCAATGCCGTCGACGGATCGAATTCCATCCTGCAGAGCACGTCAAGTGGCTTCACGGTTGACAGACCCAATGCCGGCTTCTCTAACGTGAATGCGAATGCGACGCTGTCGTGGACGCTCTTCGACGGCATGCGGATGTTTGCGCAGGACAGTCGTACGACGGCCCAGGCCGACGGACAGCGCGAGCGCTCGCGCAACCTGATGGCCATGGCCGTGGCCGACGTGATGTCGGCCTATGGCGAGGTAGTCATCCGTGCATCGCTGCTTGACCGAGCTCGACGTCTGTACGACCTTGTCGATACGCGCTACACGGTGGAACAGCGTCGCAAGGACGCCGGCGTCATCAGCGGCGTCGAACTCTCGCAGGCCGAGGTCGACCGGGCCATGGCAATGACGGCACTGGTACGGGCCGAAACGGACAGGAGCATTGCCATTACCTCGCTCAACGTCATGATCGGTCGGGGCACCACCGATTCCACGCTGGCCGACACGACCTTGCGTGGCATCACGCTGCCGCCGTTAGACTCGCTGCGGGCCGACCTTATGGCGCGCAATCCGGAGTTGCTGTCGGCCATGCGCGAGGCCGAGTCCGCTTCGCATCACGTTCGCATGGTCGACGCTGCCCTCTACCCGCGCATCGATGCGCAGGCCGCCTATCAGTACACCAACAACCAGAACGATGCCGGCTTCATCCTGAGCAATCGCACCAACGGCTGGAACGTAGGGCTCACGCTGCAGTACAACCTGTTCAACGGTCTGGCCGACGACGTAGCGTCGCAGCGCGCGCGGCTGGACGCAGAGCGGGCGCGCCTTACGGCCGACGAACTGCGGACGCAGCTTGACGAGCGACTTGTGACGGCCTGGCGTCGATATGACCGTGCATTGCGCACGGTCGACCTGGAGCGCACCTCCTATGCCGCTGCCGAGCGCAACGCTCGCGTAGCCATCGAGCAGCTGCGCGTAGGCACTATTACGTCGGTCGAGGCACGGCAGACCGAGCAGACCCTGCTCGACGTCAGCGCCCGCGCCCTGCAGGTAGAATTCGATGCCTATCTGGCCGCCATCGAATGTCTACGTCTTGCCGGCAGGTTGTTGCGGTAAATCCGCATAACGTCAACCACGGGCCGCAGCTAGCGTCGAACTCGTATTTTTGCCCCGATTCTTCCACACCAATCACACGACAACCGCATGGCAACTCGCATTGAACGCGATACGATGGGCGAGATCGAAGTACCTTCGACGGCCTATTACGGAGCTCAGACAGCACGGTCACTGATCCACTTTGCGATTGGCGAGGAGCGGATGCCCCACGAGGTGATCGCAGCCATGGCTACGCTCAAGAAGGCTGCTGCCATGGTCAACAGCGACCTGGGTGTGCTGAAGGCAGAGACCGCAGCGTTGATTACGCAGGCTTGCGACGAAGTGGTTGCCGGCAAGCTCGAAGCGCATTTTCCGTTGCGTGTGTGGCAAACGGGATCGGGCACGCAGACCAACATGAACGTCAACGAAGTCATCGCCAACCGTGCCATCGAAATCGCCGGCGGCGAGCTGGGGTCGAAGAAGCCTGTCCATCCCAACGACGACGTCAACAAATCGCAGTCATCCAACGACACCTTCCCCACGGCCATGCACATTGCAGCGGCCCTGAGCGTATCCAAGAACGTCATCCCCGCCGTCCGTGCCCTGCGTGACACCTTGGCAGCCAAGGCCGTCGAATTCAAGGACATGATCAAGAGCGGTCGGACGCACCTGATGGACGCCACGCCGATCACCTTGGGACAGGAGTTTTCGGGCTATGTGCAGCAGCTTACCAACGACCTGCGTCGTCTGGAACAGTCGCTCGAAGGTTTGTACGAGCTTGCCCTTGGCGGCACGGCCGTGGGCACGGGCCTGAACACCCATCCCGAGTTTGCAGACCGTTCGGCGGCCGCGATAGCGGCGTTAACCGGCCTGCCGTTTGTCAGTGCCCCTAACAAATTCGAAGCCCTTGCCGCCCATGACGCATTGGTCTATGCACATGGGGCGTTGAAGACGCTTGCTGCGTCGCTGATGAAGATTGCCAACGACGTGCGGTGGATGGCCTCGGGACCGCGCTGCGGTCTTGGCGAGCTGAGCATTCCCGAGAACGAGCCGGGCTCGTCGATCATGCCGGGCAAGGTGAATCCTACGCAGAGCGAGGCCATGACGATGGTGGCTGCCCAGGTGATGGGCAATGACGTTGCCATCAACATTGGCGGTGCGTCGGGCAACTTTGAGCTGAACGTTTTCAAGCCCGTCATCATCTACAACTTCCTGCAAAGCTGTCGTCTGCTTGCCGACACCTGCACCATGTTCAACGAGCATTGTGCTGTGGGCATCGAAGCCAACGTTGATCGCCTGGATTACTATAACCGCAACACCCTTATGCTGGTGACGGCGTTGAATCCGCACATCGGCTACGACAACGCCGCCAAGATCGCCAAGACGGCACACAAGAACGGCACCACGCTAAAGGAAGAGGCCCTGAAGCTTGGCCTGCTCACCGAAGAGCAGTTCGATGCGTGGGTGCGCCCTGAGGACATGCTGGGACCGTCGCTCACCTAAATGATCGCCACGGTGCAAGATCGTTCACTCGCCGAGTACACGACCTTCGGCATTGCCGCTCGCGCCGAGCGGTTGGTACGCGTAGCGTCGGTTCGCGATGTTATCGACGTGCTGGCCAGAGTAGGTACTGAGCCCCTTCACATCCTTGGCGGAGGCTCGAACGTCCTTTGCACTCATGATGTGCGGGGAATGGTGATGAAGATCGAGATCATGGGCCGTCGCGTTGTCCGTGAAGATGCCGACCACGTCGACGTCGAGTTCGGTGCCGGCGAATCATGGCATGATGTGGTTTCGTGGACCGTCGAGAACGGTTGGGGAGGCCTGGAAAATCTGGCACTGATTCCCGGTACGGTGGGCGCAATTCTACAATCACGAGCGCATCCACAGCGGCGTTGGTTACACCTCACCCGCTGAGTTCCTAAGCAACAACAACATATCATTGCCACAAGCACTGACGTCGACGGCGCAAATGACAGCCTTTTCAATCAACTGACAATCAGGAGTCCCTCTACGAACAAATGGGGGTTAGCCCACGCCTTGCGTGAGCTTGAATCTGATTGAAGAGTTGACTATGTTCCATAGTGGGGAAACGTCATCGTGCCATCCCTCTTGTATAGCGGTCGTCGTGCGTCAGTAAGTCCAGCAAGAACGACAACCAACTAATAATCGCGGATACTCGAATGAACACGTCAATCAGCAGATAACTGGAGTACCTGTATGAATCGCTGCCTCATGTACCTACTAGCACTTGCCATTACGACTGCTGGACTATCGGCGCAGTCGAAGCTTACGATCGATACGCTGTTGCCGATCGGGAGGGTGGTCCAAATTGTCAATCCTAGGAGTATCCCAGAGTACCTGGGCTACAGAAAGCCATGGATCTATATTAGTACCAGGTACGCTACTGGAACGATGAATAGGACCGTCTCCAGCACATGGCGATTTGAAACGACTTACGATACGGTACGTGTCGCTGAGAAAAGACCTACGCGAACTATGCTCGACGCGAATGGCGACGGACGAAGGGACTTCTACGACTCGCTACTCGTGCTGGGATCTGATACAGGGTGGGTTGAAGACACCGCGACACGGTTCCTTAAAGGTATTGCGGTTGCTGCGGTCGCTGACGTAGATGCTGATGGTAACGACGATCTAATCTGCCGCGGGTGGCCAGGCATGCGAGTCTACTGGGGAGACAGCACCGAGCCTCTGCGTCGTTACAGCAGCATTTTAAACCCCGAAGGCACCCATTCGAACCAGGTTGATCCTGCAGCGATTTGCGTGGTCAACAGGCTGCAAGGGATACCGGCCATTGCGACATACTATGATGTGGATTTCAACCAAGGAGATCCACTTGACCGATGGAGAAACTATGCCGGATGGCGGTTGAATCAGGTTGACGTTTCTAACCACAGAGATACACTTCAGGTTGAGAGCAACCTGTGGCGTGGAACATTCATGAGCCATCGATACGAACCAGATCCTCCCACACTGGTGCGCAACGGATGTTGGTTGCGATTGGATTACAACGCCTGGGTAGCATTTGATTCGTCCGGTATACGAAGTGAGGACTACAGCCGGGAGGTTGACACGCTCGTTCTTTCAGGTCAGCAACTCGCCGGATCCACGATACTGCCGCTCTCGCATCCGCCAACGCTGGATTCGATGTTGCAACTCACGATCTCGCACGGGAGCGTCCTATCCGTACGCCAGTGGCTGACACAGGAGCAGATTATTCCTGTCGAGACGAGAGCGATCTTCCTGAAGCCAATGACAATAAAGGGCACAAAGATCGAGTGGATCATGCCATGGCCAGATATAACTGGAGACAGTATCTCGGAGTTAGCAGTCTATAGGGTACCTCATGCCGGTGACGTAAATCCCAACTATCATGACTATTGTATTGAAATCTATGATGTCGCTAATGAGCCAGTCTCAACGATGATTTCAAGAGAATCTCAAGCGGATGCTGATATAATCTGTGTCAATGGACGTGTCATCTGGAGAACAGCCACGGGTGAGCGTTCGGTACTCCGCTTGTTTGACGCATCTGGCCGATTGTTGGCTCAGGAAGAAGTTGACAGCGCTGTACTCAATTCTGCAGGAGTAACCGTTTTTGCCAGGTTTGGGCGCGGTGTTCGATTGCTTGAACTCGTTGATGCTGCCGGTCGTGTCCGTCGAACCACAATGATCGTTCACTGATCAAGTCGTGCGTGAACATTGAAACAAGGGCAACCCTACTCTTCAGGGTTGGGTAAGAAGAGCGAACGAACACATCGTAGCAACCGTATATACATGGAGGTTTGTCATGCGTTTGATGCTCACAGTAGTACTCGCTGTGCTAGCTACGTGCATGTTTGTTCACCGTGCTTCTGGGCAATACATCGAAACCAAACCGCTCAGCACATCCGACACGTACGTGCTGTCAAACAACGGCGGTACACTTCAGTTCGGCGTCGACATGCGGGACACGCTGGTGTTTGATCGTCGGTCACGTCCGGCGATCGAGTTCGGCATGAATTGGGGATCGTCGGCTGGCAGTAGTACGGCGACGTCGCTGTTCGGCTTGACCCTTATCGATGACTATCCACTTAACATGACAGCAGGTCTTGCACACTTCGGCACGCGACCCGCGCGCATCGTTGCCGCGCTTTCCGGGGTGTTCTCCGATACGATGCCTGCTGAAAACTATGGTGATGTACACTCCTTCTACAGCAACGGCATTGCAACGCAGGTCGATCCGGAGGTAGCCGTTGCAGGGAATGTCCCCGTGATACCGGCCGGCGACACAACCGGGGCGATCAATGGCTTCGGCTATCGTGATACGTTGGTAGCCGTTGCCGCTGATGGTACCTACGTTGAGTTAAAGAGCACGAATAGTCCCGGCAACACAATGCGCCTAGTACTCTGCAATAACACCAACAGTAGTGTGCTCTATGGAACGCCAACGGCGCGAAACGCCTGGGGCGACTGGCGCAACAACCGTGACCAGAACGGAAACCGCACCTACATTACGGTCCGCCTGCGTCGGAGTGCTGCGGTTGACACAGCTGTGAACGATGACAGTGTTGTTGTGCGTTTTCAGCTCTATGATCGTGCACTGCCGAATCCGGCAGCAGTCATTGATACCAATCGTAATCCGATTCTATTTTCCACCGTGCCAATGCACGATACAGCGAATACGCTCACGCGGAGCTATCCTGATGCGGTTGGCGCAAACTGGGCAATGACCAGAGGCAGTTACTGGTCGGCGACAACCGCTCGAGACACTCTGGGTGAGCGTAACGCAGGGGACCTTGAGGTTGACAAGTTCCTTGGCACACTGCCGGCGGGTCTTCAGACACCTCGTTTACAGGTCTTCGACATTACAGCCGGCATGCTGCGTAGCCTTCCAGCTGCTGCTGTAGACACGTCAGAATGGGTCGAGTTCAGCGCAAGTGTTGAGTTCAAACGTCAGAGCGGCCTTGAACGGGGCTTTGCGACGGCAATCGATACAGTCACAACCGACAACCCGATATATGATAAGAATGCTGACGAAGAAACCCGGACGATCAACACGCTTTCGCTGGATGTCTTCTACGCACAAACTGTGGACGTCGACCTTGACTGGATCCGCTTCGAGACGCCACATGCAAGGCGCATTCTTCGCGACGAGTACCGCTTCGAGATTGCTCGCGCCGTTCACAAGTTCGTTGCATTCGTTAACGACTCAATCAAAGCGCAGAATGCCGCGCATCGAATTCTCGGCATCCGCGTCATGGAAGAGCTTGACGAAGAAGGCTGGCTGGTGCAGCGCTACATGCACCGTCTGCTGAATGGCTACGCCATCACGGAGCAGCATGCCCATCCCAACAATCGGTGGCGTCATGCCATCGGTGCAGCCGACCTCGACGATGCTTTGACGCTCCCAACGTGGCACTGGAATGGGACGTCGAACTATCACCCTACGACCGAAACAGCGGCTCCGTTTACGCATGTTGGGCACGGGGGGAACTGGTTTCCAGAGTCCCTTGCGCGTTCGCTGATCCAGGACTCAGCCAACATCACCGTTGTGGAGTTACAGGATCGCGAACTACAGCTCTGGCGTAACTCCGTCACGAATGCATCATTAGATCTGAAGTTTGGTATGCGCAGGTCATTTGTTGATTCAGTGATCACGTACGACAACTCTAATGCCCTCAAATACAAGGTCGCCGCTGATACCCTCACGGATCTACAGGTTGGAAACATCCGTGATTCGTTCCCCACGTGGTGGAATAATCTTTCCGCATACGAGACTGCATTTGGTGGGGCGCACAGGCGAGGCGATACCGTTGTCATCGGTAATGACACGACGACGTTCTCATACCTTCAAGATCCAAGTCGCAACTACGCCACACTGCTGGCAAGTGATGTCTTTACGGCAAACTCGGACATGCCCTGGCAGATGGGTGTCGATAAGGCCCGCTATCAGTACGTCTACCGTTCTGACAACAACGCCCACCTGTTCCGCCCCCGACCATGGCTGGAACAGATATGGGCCTACAATCGCTATGACGGCGTGTACGATGCTGTCAACGGTAATCAGACGCTCGTCAAGCATGAGTCCCTGCGGCCACACACGGCCGAGGAGATGCGGATGTCGCTGGCTTCGGCCATGATCTTCGGGGCCAAGGGCTATATGTTCTTCGCCGGTAGTGCCGGACATTCGTTTTCGACGGAAGCGAACAAGAAACTACTCTACGAGCGCGGCATGTGGAACCACAACCACGAGGGCAGCGGCCTGTGCACCATAGCACTCGATAGCACGTGTACGCTGAGCACCTGCTCGACCATGGCATCGCTGGACTCGCTGATCTGGGGTGATGACGCTCTACCGTCACACTTCGGCGACGACCTGCCGATACCGTATGCAGCCGTCGCAGATACAGGATCGGCACAGATACCACGGTTCTTCAGGACGCTAGTAGGTGACCGACGTGGCTTCATCATCAGCCGCAAGCACATGAACAGCGCCCTGGTCTTCAAACAACACGCCGTCTCCAATGCCTGGCAGCTGTTTGACTCTGTCAATGCTACGGGGCTGGAACCAGCTGATCTCTACGTAGGCCTCAAGTCACCCCGACGCGAGATCCTGCGTCACGTGGCACGGATCACGGCACCGGCGACGGAGCCGCTGCGGCACACGCTGCGAGGTGGCGATAGCCTCAACACGACATGGAGCGAGTTGCTCTCCGGCCTGTCCCTGCGCGCCTGGCATGGTAAAGGCTATCGCGTGCTGACGGTCAACGACCCGGCCTCGCCGACGAACTACCTGAGCCAGTACATCAATACGTCGGCGATCACCACGCGATGGCCGTACCGTGAAGTCCCCGGCTTTCCGACTCAGGACCCTGCGACGTATACCGGTACGCCTGACTACGAGAGCCCGGATTCGGCGTTCTTCGATGTGACGATCCTGAGCGACTCGGCCCAGGTGAACGGCACGTTCTACATGGGCGTGGTTAACCGCCGTACCAACCCCGTTGTGGTAGAACATCCGACGGACTCGCTGCAGCGACGCTACCGCTTTGTAACACCCTATGAGATGGAGACCGATACGCTGCTGCGCCGACGGCCCTACCAGCAGGTCGGTGCCCGCGAGATCACCATTCCATTTCGATACAGTCGTCCGGATTCCAAGAAGCGTCTGTTGCACATCACCGAAGTCGGTTATCCCACCATTGCCGGAACCCTCGACACGATCATCGCCGAAGACCAGCGACTGTCGCTGGCATACCTGCCCGGCCAGGGACGCCTCTTCCGCGTTGTCCCGTTTCTACCGTCGACGAGTAGCGATGCGCGTGGATACCTGGCCTTTAACACGCAGAACAAGCTGATCGCCGCACCGGTGTACAGCGTCGTGAACGGCCAGCTGCAGACCACCGGGTTGGTACGCTACCACATGGTCTACTTCCGGCCGGATACGCTTGTAACCGGTGATATCACGCTAACCAACCTGCTGTGGAACGTCTACTACCGTCGGTCCAAGCCGCTGGACCCGCAGAAGGCGTCAGACCTGACGCAGGCGAACCCGTGGGAACCGGTAGAGTATCAATTGAATAACAGCATCCACGTTCGCTTCAACCCCAACACGTCACTGCCGCCGGATGAGCGTACGCGCATCTACAGGGAGACGGCTACGCCGCAGCAGCTGGCCTCCCTAGATACGCCTCCGACCGCACCCACGCGTCTTGATGCCGGCTTCCCGGCCATCACGGTCACACGCGATCCCGAAGCCGAGGTTGCCATGGTGCGCGTGGTCTTTGCCTGCGAGCGTGACACTGTCACCGAGGTCCTGTGTGCCTCGGCCCTGATGATCGCCGAGTGCTCGTTCCCGGATCCGCCGATGCAAGGTTCAACCATCGTAGCCCCTGCCGTAGGTGACGCGCGTGCGCTTGTTGCGGTGATGACCAGCATTGGCACGCCCTTGCATTGCAACAGCCTGACGCGATACACCATCGACGACATGGCCCGCTGGGGAACACCGGTCATCTCCTCGGCCCTTGGCCGAACCTACTACGCATGGAGTGCCGAAGACGAGCCCATCGGCACAGGATCCAAGCCGTCAACCCAGGCGTGGTTCACCAACGAAAACCAGCTGCATGCCGTCGAGTGGCTACCGGATACGTCGCTCCATCGATTCTCGATGTGTCCTACGTTGATCCCATATGCCAACATCGCCGCAGGCGAAACAACGTCATCACTGGCGTGGACGGAATCCTGGGCGATCCCCCAAGCACCGGACCGCCAGACCATACGGTACACGCGGCTGATGACAGATTCGACCGGCGCTACCTTGCACTATCTGCCGGCACTCTCGCTGATTGCCTATACGGCAGCAACCGACGGTCAGCTGACCACCCAGAACGCCACTATCGATATCGGTCAATCGGGTGAAGCAGGATGGATGCCTAGTATCACGCGCAGTGTGCAGCATGACACGATGGTGATAGACGTGCCGCCGGCGGACAGCTCCATCTATCAGTTCGAGACCGTCACCTGGCAGTCTAGCGTTCCTGCGGGCTTGTTCAGCGGTCCTGCAACGTCCATCATCCGACGTCGGCATTTCCTACACACGGACGTCGGAGCGGACGATCCCAATACGACACCCGAGACCCTGCATTACTCGTTCAATCAGTTGACACGCAACGGCATGTTCGGTCTGATGCATCCTACGGTGAACATCGGCCGGCATCACGGCGACACGTTTCCTCTGCTGGCCACCCACCGGAACCTTGCCGTGCGCGGAGGTAACCGCTCGGATAGTGCCACGCTGACGACCTATGCCGCGCTACCGTGGCAGCAGGAAGTGTCATACCGCGCTCGCTGGTTGTCCGATGTCCACGCATGGTGGACCGGAACCATACACAACAGCGATGCTGCCGTCGATCAGCTGCCGCTGCTCTACGGTCCGTACGGCTACCCACGGAACCTGCTGCATCCTGTGAACAACACCAAGACCAACGGGATGTGGCCGCATATTGCGTCAAGGCAGGATGCGACGACGGTGCCGGCAACGTATGGTATGCGCCGTATCCAGCAGACGGGTACACTGAACCCACCAATGATCATGTTCGACGTGGCATCGTTCTACAAGCCCGAAGCAACGCAGACCGTGCCTGCCGTTTACCGTGGCGTCAGTACGGCCAGCGAGGAGCTGCTCTTGCGCCTTGTCGACGCTCAGGGCCGTAATGTGCCGCAGATGTTCGTCGAAGGCCATGACGGACTGACAGCGCAGATCATGCTGCAAACGCTAACCGACATGATGCCGTCGGTCCATGAGCTCGAGCTGGGCTTTGAGCTGGTCGGAACACTGACCGAGGACATCGACATTGCCATCGACGAAGTCGACGCTTCGCAGCAAGTGATACGCTCGATAGCTATTGACCCGGCAGCGCTGGGTCTTGCCAATGGGCCAGTCAGCGGCAGGCTGGTCCTAGTCAACGGCGAGGGCCGCAGCTACCGTGTCAGGCTCTCCTCGGCATCGGCCATCATTCCATGCGAACTCCTGGAGCTGGCTCCGCAGGAACTCACGTTCGAGCGTGAGCCGCCCAAGACGACCCTGATGGTCGACCTTGGCCGGGGTTTCACCAACGGCCGGACTCGCTGTGTGCTGCGGCCGGTGCCGGCCGCCGATGCATTAACCGTCTTAACACCTGCGGGCGACGTGCAGGATCTAAACGTTACCATCGCCGAGCCGCGCGGAGCGGTTATACGTCGGGTAGCGCTGCGCTCCGGCAACACGGTCGACATCAGCGATCTTGCCGTGGGTATCTATTCCGTGACCGTCACAGACGAAGCCGGACGTATGATACAGCAGCTGATGCTGCCGGTGATTCGGTAAATCCGTAACGATGACAACCCATCGACCTGGCCTTTGTCCAAGCATTACACGGATTACGGAACAACACCGTTAGCCGATGACAGCAGCCTCGTGGTCTGGGCACGTCATACACATGATACTGTCCAACGGCACCACTCACCTCGCAGAACGCCGTAACTTCGCAGCGATGTACTCCCTGAACTGCGGACGATGAATACCGTTGAAACGAACATAGCACTGGCCGGTCTGACAAGCTTTGGCATTGCCGCCAAGGCGCAGCAGTTGATGCGCGTTGACAGCGTTGCCGATGTGCTGCAGGTACTCAAGGCAGCCGAGGCAGATGCCGTGCCCCTTACCGTCCTAGGTGGCGGCTCGAACGTCCTTTGTACCCATGATGTGCGGGGGATGGTGATGAAGATCGAGATCATGGGACGCCGCATTGTGGCCGAAGATGATGCTACGGTAACGGTCGAGTTCGGTGCCGGCGAGTCATGGCATGATGTGGTAGCGTGGACGGTCGAGAACGGTTGGGGAGGCCTGGAAAATCTGGCACTGATTCCCGGCACGGTGGGTGCTGCGCCCATGCAGAACATTGGTGCCTATGGCACAGAGCAGGCATCGTGTGCGGTATCGGTGACGTATGTGGACAGGCGCACGCACACCATGCACACGCTTGATGCCGATGCCTGCGCATTCGGCTATCGCGAGAGTGTGTTCAAGCATGCCTTGCGCGACGTGGCCATTATCACGTCGGTTCGGTACCGTCTGCAGCGGCACCCAACCGTCAACACCACCTATGCCGACGTCCGCAACGAGCTGCAAGTCCGCGGCGTTGCAGCGCCAACCATCCGCGACGTGTTTGATGCCGTGGTTGCCATTCGCACGCGCAAACTGCCGGACCCGGCCGTGATCGGCAATGCAGGCAGCTTCTTCAAGAATCCTGTCGTCGACGCCGAAACCTATACACGGTTACGATCAGCCAACGCCGACATGCCGGCCTACCCACAGGCCGATGGCACGTACAAACTCGCTGCCGCATGGCTCATCGATCAATGTGGATGGAAGGGGCATCGTGACGGCGATGCCGGCGTCCACGTGAACCAGGCGCTGGTGCTGGTGAATTACGGAGGCGCAACGGGACGCCAGATCCTGGAGCTGTCCAAACGCATTGTCGCCTCGGTGCACGACGCCTTCGGCGTCACGCTCGAACGCGAGGTGAACGTGTGGTGACCGGCCATGCGCGTTCGCGTTCGCGGGGACGACGCAACACGGCATTTACCAACCCCGGGCTGGCGCCCGGGGCTTGCATCGTTACGCCCCTTCGGGGCTCATCGTTACCCGGAGAGAAGATGCTTTCCGCAACGTCGGTCTGATGCTGATGCGTGCGAGCGCATATGTTGACCTCTGACTGTCGTAAGGCAGACACTGCAGCCGCAACGCCGTCCTGAATGACCTCCATGCGGTTATCCGCCATTACATCACTGCCATCAACGCTTCCAGGTCGTTCAGGTTCGTGATCTCGGCAGAGCGCCAGCTGCCAAAACTGCCATGCGCATTCACGGCGTTGATCCATGCCGTAAGTGCTTTCTGCTTGGCGCGACTCTCATCGTTGGGCTGTCCTTTAACCTCCAGGACGAGCGTTTCGCCAGATGTAAGCCGAACCAGGAAGTCCGGCAGGTAGCGACGACGTGAGCCGTTCCATAGGTACGAGATGTAGAATCCCAGGTGGTCGTTCTTGACCCACGATTGGACCGTTGTGTTGTCGATTCGTTCCATGGCTTCGGCAACGAAAGACTCCCACGCACTATCCGTTGCAACCAGGTTTACATGCGATCGAAGTGCCGGCCGTACCTTCTTGGTCGTGTACCAGGTGCGCATGTCGCCCGTGCGGCCGATGGGGTTGTCGTCAAAGACAAGTTCCGTCGACTCTCGATTCTGGATCGCCAGGTATCCCATCAAGTGCTGCACGACGGGGTTCAGACATTGTCCGATCAACACTCGTCGCGCAATGCTGTTGTCGGCGGCAATGCCCTTGATCTGCAATCGGTCGGAGATGATAAACCGCTCGATGATATGGATCAGCTGCGTTGCCAAGATGTCTTTCCGTCCGGGATAGCTATGCGCAAGCTGCTCCACAGCACGCTGTGCAGCGATAAAGGTAAGCCGCTGCAGACGGAACTCCTCGGGCATGATGGCAAGGTTAATCTCGGTGATCTTCGAGAAGTCCTCGGCGCCGCCCAAGGCAGGAGCGATCTCGGCCCGCACAGGCACGGTCGTCGGGTCGATCACGTAGGGTTCTACGGCATTCCAGTCAATCTCAAGCTTGGGCTTGAGCGTGTACTCCACGCGCACAACATTGGGCCAGGTAATCTCGTGTTCGGCCTTGTTGGGGTCGATCGCAATCTGATTCGAGTGCTTCACCTCCGGTGGGGCACCGCCCCCTTCATCTTCCACAAAGATGGAGAGTGGTACGCCAAAGACGTTAACGTATTCGGGTTTATAAAGTCCGGTGTCGGGGTCGACGTCATAACTCACGCGCCGCAGACCGCGACCGATGACCTGTTCGCACAGGAGCTGACTTGTGAATGCACGCAGACCCATGATGTGCGTGACGTTCTTGGCATCCCATCCTTCGCTGAGCATGGCAACCGAAATGACGTTCTGCAGCTCCTGTCCTGCCTTGCCGGGCTTGCCCACACTGTCAACCATGTCGCGGAGCAGCTCTTCTTTCTTCTTGGCAAGCAGACGTTCTTTGGTGTCAGGGGGCAGGGAACTTGCTTCGACGATCGACCGGAGCTTGGCTTCGTAGTCTTTGTCCGACGAACTGGTCTCGCCAACTTCTGCTTTGCTAAGTACGGTAGAGTCTACCCGCAGTGTGCGGGCGGGAGCTTTGAGTGCAGGGACGAAGGGGTTGTCGCTGTTCAAAAAGTGCTCGATACGGGCAGCCGTTTCGGTCCGGTTACATACGGTAAGCATCACGGGCGGCGTGGGGTGTCCGGCTGCCTTCCAGCTGTCGGCCACCAGCTTCCAGTCCGCTGCCAGCAGCATGTAGGCCTGCTGTACCAGCATTGGTAGGGGAGCATGCGGCTCGGCCTTCTTCTGGTTGAGGTCTTCGGAGACGGCGTCTTCGCGATACAGGTGATAGAGCTTGGGCCGAAGGTCGGAGGTGTTGGGCACCATGCCATCGCGAACGACGACGCGAGGCGTCTTGACAAGACCGGCTTCGATGGCGTCGTTCAAGCCAAAGTCGGATATAATCCAGTTGAACAGGCCCTGCTCGCTGTTCTTTTTGCCTGTGGGGGCAAAGGGTGTTGCCGAGAGATCGAAGCAGCGATTGATGCGCAGCTGACCATGGATGCGATCGAGTCCCTCTACCCATCGCGTTGCTTCTTCAAGATCGGTACCGGCCTCTTCGGCTTCCTTCTTGCTGATCTTGATATCGGCCGGCACGCGGTAGGCATGGTGCGCTTCGTCGTTGATGACGATGATGTCCTTGTGCTGCGAAAGGGGTCCTAACACGCGTTTGACGTAGGCTTTGTCACTCTCCTGACCCTTCTTCACCACCGAGCGAGTGGGCTCTTTCAGCGGCATCAGCGTGTGCCAGTTCTCGATCAGGATCACGGCTTGGTTCAGACGTTGGCGCAGGGCCGACGTGGGACACAGATTGAACTGGTCGTACACATTGTCGGGATTGCCCGGCAACAGCACCTGCAGACGATCCTTGACCGTGATGCCGGGAGCAACGATGAAGATGGCCTTGGCGAATCGCTTGGTCTCTTTGGGGAATGTCACGGCATTCAGCGTCTGCCACGTAATGATCATCGACATCACGGTGGTCTTGCCCGAGCCCGTTGCCATTTTGTTGCACACGCGCTCGAAGGGGCCGCCATCGCCTTGAATGTTGATGCCCTGTTTTGCGTTGGAGGGGGCCTCGACCCACCAGATGAGCGTTTCGATGGCCTCGAGCTGACAGAAGAAGAACGGATACTGTCGGGCGGCCGTGTCGTGCCAATGTTCCAGCAGCTGCCGTGTGATGTTCGTCACGCCCGGATACCCCTGCGTGCGCCATTCGTCCACACGCTCACGGATGCTGTTCACCAGCGTGAGCTCTTCGGTGCGCTTCGTGTTCGCACGTGGATCGAAGATCTCGTAGCCGGCCGGACGTCGGCCTTCTTCAGGACGCAGCTGTCCCTGATAGTCTTTCCACCAGCGCGTTGGCCGCTCGTACGGAGAGTTGATGATGAGGGATTTAGAGGTCATGGGTTATGTATGATATCGTGCTTTTATCTCGTGTTTTCCGTGCGTTTTTTGTGCAGGGCACAACGTCATTTGCTCATATTGCCTTGGCCTGAGCGTATTCGACACACGTCTCGTCGTGCGTTTTCCGTGCGTTTTTGCGCTCCACAAAGAGCGATTCCGGAATCCGCAGGCAAGGAACTCAGGTCCCTAGGTTGGGAAATCAGCAAACAATACGCACCAAGCCTGCCGTAATCCAAGTACTGAAGACATAATGCTGCACGCGCCTCGTCGCCTAGCTCCATCTCTCGCGTGCGCAACAGCTCGACCTGCTGTGCACTGGAGAACGCCAGTTTGACAAAGGGTTTCTTCGTCACGGCACCACTCCAAAAAGAGTAACCCGCCAGTTTGAGGGTACACTTGCGTGCATAGCCTTGGCGGGTATTGTTGCAACGAAGGTACGAAAGGCCCCGACCTTGTTCAAGCCTACACCACCTCTATCACACAAGCAACCACACGCATCGGTTCGATGCACCTTGCGCTGCTCGTATGCTGAGTTGATGATGGGGGATTTAGAGATCATGAAATATCCAATTCGGTTACTATGTAGCCGCTCGTTGTGATTCATAATCTTGTTATTCGTTGAGTCAAATCGCAGACATCAGCAGGTTCAAAAAGCCACAATAGTACCCCGAGGATTATCCCTATCACACCAATTTTGAACGAGATGCGAGCTGCATCATCGGGATGATTCCAGCTCATGCTAAACATTGCAACAGGTAAAAGTAGCCTGTGAACTGGCTTGAATGCCAGCCGCACATCAGCCACATTCTCGCAGTGCAGTTTCAACATGTGCTTTGCTTTACTATAAGTACTGCTGTCTACTGCAATTTCATCACCATGTAAGTTGCTACCCATCAACCTCCTGTACCCAATAACCACCGAAGTTGGAATAGTAGCATTGTAGATGGCATGTAGCCGGATTATTCTGCTATGCAAGGGCCACTTATTTCGCAGGCGTTCTGATCTCTCTGCGTCAAAAGAACCAACAGCAGTACTGTTGATGTATGCACAGTTCGACTCTGGTCGATATCCAAGCTCCTGCCGTGATTCCTGGGGAGTAAGTGCTTTGTATACTACTAGTTTGTCTTTCGAAACAGACGCCATCACCCCACCTCCACGATCTTCAGACTTTCGATGCCGCGATCGTCAACGATTTTGACGGCCACGCGGTTGTAGTCGCCAAGTTCAAATGGGAGCGAAACGCTTCCGTGGAACGCATCAATGCGGGATTCGTCAAGCTCGGCACGGATGGTTTTCTTAAGCCTGTTCCAGCCGTCTTTGTCGCCGGCCATGGGGAAGAACACCTGACGTGGGAACAACGACCGGTTGTCGTAGTCGGTGTCGAGCATCCACATGGCAATGTTCTTGGTGCCGCCACTTTTGAGCTCGCCAGTTGCGGTGTCGAAGTAGTCGAAGCCACGAACCTCAACTTCGTATTTGCCGTCCTTGCGCTGGCGGACGTCAACGTCGGGCTGACCCATAAGCCAGAAGCTCTGGTTGCTCTTGCCACCTTTCTTCAGGTCTTCGGTCAAGAGGTCGGTGTTCATCTGCGCCTTCAGGAGTTTTACGCCCGGATAGACGGCTTCGTCGATGTCCTTTGCCGCCTCGGGGTCGAAGGTGAAGGCACAGAACAGGATGTAGGCAAAGCCGGGTCCGTATCGACGTGCCTCGATAATGGCTTGCTCCACCTGACGCTGCTCAAGGGCAGCATGGTCCGGACCAAAGCTCACCAGCACGCGGTCCCCACTGTCCTTGATGGTGGCCACGCCGTGGATGTAGCGCAGGTCGGGAAGGGTCTCCATCGACGAGAACTCCAGCCGCTGGCCACCCTTGCCTCGCACACCGGTCTTAAGCAGTTCGTCGCGCCACATGGTCTGCCGCGATGTCTCGCCCGTCCGCGCCAATGATGCATCGGGCTCTACTGGCAAGGGGGCATCGTCGATCGAGAGTACCGACGGAAACGGTACGGCCTCAACGGTAAAGGGTCCGGTTATCCGCAGCTTCTTCTTGTTCACCAGCGGCTTGTCATACAACACTTCCTGATCTGCATGCGCCGCAATGCTTGCATCCATGGCCTTTTGCATGGCAATGCGCGTTTCATGGAAGGCAGTGAAGGGGGCATTGGCACTCGCAGGCCAGTCCGAGGGCAGGTCGAACGGTACTTCCCATTCGAACAACGCTTCGGTGCCACCAAGGGTGATGGACTTCTTTTTGCGAACGCCTTCGGTGACGAGAAACGGTATGCCAACGGCATCCTTCTGCAGTGCTGCGTTCAACGCATCAAGCGCTTGCTCAATTGCCGGATGCATCTGCTCGTAGATCATGTCGATCTCGGCATTGTTGGCAATGCTCTTGAGCGTTACGTGCGGAACGGTGTCGTAGATGAAGCCGCCGCGCAGACCTTCGTTAGGATAGCGCAGTTCGAAGTAGTCGTACGACGCCGTCATGAGTCGCTGCTTTGCCAACGTGATGGCCACACGCGAGGTGTCACACGTCATCCAGCGGCGGCCCCACTTCTCAGCAACCACAGCCGTTGTACCAGAACCGCAGGTGATGTCGAGGACGAGATCGCCGGGGTCGGTGGTCATGAGGAGGCAGCGTTCGATGACGTTGGGAGCTGTTTGTACTGCGTAAATCTTTTCGTAGCTGACGCCAACTCGATCCCATGAGGAAGTGATCTTGCGGTAAGGAAAGTCATTGTACTCGAGCTTGTAACTAAGCGATCGACCCTCTGGCATGATTCGTCTAGCCTTTGCCAATCGATTCAATTTTTCAGCAGAAACGACCCAGGAGCCGGAGCTTGGCGGATTCCACCAAACGTCCTGGTAGAGATGCTTGTAGTTCGCATTCTCGGAGTACGATGGCGCCAAGAGTGAGAACAACCTGAAGAAACGTTCCGTTTTTGAAGTAGGTACAAACTGATCAGGGGTAATTGATTCAATAAGCCCATTCGGATGCTCACGATAAGGGCCGTGAGATGAAATGATTGAAACGTCGCCTAGCTCATACTGATGATAAAACTTCAGGCGGCTTTTGTCCTTTGCGAAGAAAACAATGTTGTCAGACATTGTTTCTAGATGTCTGGCTCCGAGCGGAATACTCTTCTTCCTGAAGGAGATATTAGCTACGAGGTTATTGGATCCAAATACTTCGCTCATCACATCAACGATAAGGTTGACATTCTCAGCGTTGATCTGCACAAACACACTACCCGTCTCGTTCAGCAGTTCGCGAGCAAGCAGCAGGCGGTCGCGCAGGTACGTCAGGTACGAGTGTATCCCCAGCTCCCACGTATCGCGGAAGGCCTTGATCATCTCGGGTTCTTGCGTCAGGTCTTCGTCTTTGCC
>VFFB01000161.1 GCA_018882585.1 Candidatus Kapaibacterium sp. | reverse complement strand
GCCTACGACGACGTGCGCGACGGCCTTGTGAATGCCCTGCAGCTGCATCGTGGCACGGCCGGCTCCGAAGCGCTGTCACAGGCCGGCGCCTCGCAGTTCTTTGCCGCGGCCGAGCCCAAGGACTTCTCGGTCATCATCGACAGGCAGCGTCTGCGCAGAGCGTTGCTCTTCCTGCTTCCAACGATCGTTCTTGCCACAGCCCTGCCGGCCGTGTGGCCGTCGACGCTTGGTGCTGCCTGGGAGCGGCTGGTGCGGCACGACGAGTCGTTCCTTCCGCCGCCACCGTATGCGTTGCACCTGCGTACCGACGCGTCGACGGTGATGCGCGGCACTACCGTTCACGTGACCGTCACCGCGAAGGGCACTGCCCCCCAAACCATCACCGTTTGGGTGCGTGATGCGGCATCGGACCGATTCCAGCCCTTTACCGTGCGAATGGATTCGGCCAATACCTATAAGCACATTTTGCCCGGTTTGACGGCCTCGGTTGCCTGTTATGCCGAGGGTGCCTGGTTGGAAACGGGCGTGCGGACGGACACGACCTATGTGACCGTGACGGACCGGCCACTGATACGGACGCTTGCCGGACGCGTGATGCCGCCGTCGTATGCCGGCCTTGCGCCCACGCCGCTCACATTGACGCAGGCCGACATCACCACGCTGACGGGGTCGACCGTTGACCTGTCCATCACCTCGAACAAAAACCTTGCCAAGGCCACGATCCTGATTATGGGCACCGATACCACGTCGGCCGACACCACCACCATCGCCATGCAGGTGAAGGGGGCAATGGCCAGCGGACGTTTTACGGTGCAGCGCTCGGGACAGTACATGGTGCGCATCACCGATGCCCGCGGTGAACAGAATGCCGATCCTGTGGCCTACCGCATCATTGCCTTTGACGACGGTGCGCCGACGATCGCCATGATCGAGCCGACACGCGATGCCGAAGTAGACCAGCGGGCCATCCTGCCGCTGACGGTGGCAATTGCCGACGACTATGGCTTTGCCTGGCTTCGGCTGCATTACAGACTTGTCAAGAGCCGCTATGCTCAGCCGGAAACGAACTACACGTCCGTCGACATCCCATTCTCGGCCGGTGGCACGTCGGCCGACATCGACTACGTCTGGAACCTTGGCAAGGCCGGCATCTCGCCCGAAGACGTCTATGAGTTCTACGTCGAAGTGGCCGACAACGACCGTGTGCGCGGACCCAAGACAGCGCGGACCACGACCATGACGGTGCGGCTGCCGTCGCTTGACGAAGTCTTTGCCGAGACCGACAAAGCGCACGACGACATCTCGAAGGAGCTGCGCGAGGTCGCCCGCGAGGCCGAAGAGGTACGCAAGGAAGCAGAGCAGGTGCAGCGCGAGCTTGCAAAGCAGCAGTCGCAGCCGCAGACCAAGCAGCAGGCCGACTGGAAGGAAAAGAAGCAGGCGCAGGAACTGGCGGCCAAGCAGGAGGCCTTGCAAAAGCGTATGGAGCAGATGCAGCAGAAGATGGAGGACATGACGCAGAAGCTGCAGCAGAACCAGGCCATCTCGCAGGAAACGCTCGAGAAGTACATGGAGCTGCAGAAGCTGATGCAGGAGGTGAATTCGCCCGAGCTGAAGCGCATGCAGGAGGAACAGAAGAAGGCCATGGAACAGATGTCGCCCGAGGAACTCCGCGAGGCGATGAAGAACATGACCTTCGACGAAGAGCAGTTCAAGAAGAGCATCGAGCGGACGTTGAACTTGCTGAAGCGCATTCAGGCCGAGCAGAAGGCCGACGAGCTGCAGAAGCGTGCCGAGGACCTTGCCCAACGTCAGGAAGAGCTGCGTCAGCAAGCGCAGAACACCAACCCGCAGAACAAGCAGGCGCGTGACGAGATCGCCAAACAGCAGCAGGAGCTGCAGAAGGATCTTGATAAACTGGCAAAGGAAACCGACGATCTGGACAAGCTGATGAAGGAGCTTGGCGACATGCCGATGGACAAGATGGATGCGGCCAAGCGCGAGCTCGACAAGCAGAATACGCAGCAGCAGATGCAGAAGGCCGAGCAGAACGCCGAGCAGGGCGACATGCAGGAGGCTGCCGACGCGCAGCAGAAAGCCTCGCAAAACCTGCAGCGCTTTGCGCAGCAGATGAAAGACCTCAAGCGCGACCTCAAACGTCGGGGCGCTAAAGAGGCAATGCGGCAGATGCAACGGTCGATGAACGACATGCTTGACCTTTCCAAGCAGCAGGAGGAGTTGCGCGACCAGGCCAACGCGCTCGACCCGTCGAGTTCGCAGTTTCCGGAGCTGGCGCGTAAGCAGCAGCGCACGCGCGAGGCCATGCAGAACCTTGCCAACAGCATGATGCAATTGGCGCAGAAAAGCTTCAGCGTTTCTCCCGAAATGGCCGAAGACATGGGCAATGCCCTGCAGGGCATGCAGGAGGCCATGCAGAACCTGCAGGAGCGTCGCGGACAGCAGGCGGGGCAGGGCATGCAGAAGGCCATGAGTTCCATGAACTCTGCCGCGCAGAAGATGTCGCAGGCACTTGGCCAGATGATGGCCGGCGAGGGTGAAAAGCAGGGTGGTCCCGGAGGCAGTCCGGGCATGGGCAAGGGCAAAGGCAAGAGTCCGTTCCAGCAGCTGCAGGAGCTGGCCGACCAGCAGCAGGGCATCAACCAAGGCATGCAGCGCATGGGCCAGGGCGGACAGCAGATGAGCGAGCAGCAGCGCTCCGAGATGGGTCGTATGGCGCAACAGCAGGGCCGCGCCTTGAAAGCTCTGGAAGAACTCGAGCGCGAAGCCCGCGAGATTGGCGGAGCCAAGAAACCTGTGGGCGACCTGAACAAGATTGCCGAAGACATGCGCGAGGTGATCTCGGACATGCAATCCGGCTCGGTCAACCAGGACACGCGCATGCGGCAGGACCGCATTCTGTCGCGTCTGCTTGACGCCTCGCGCAGCATCAACGATCGCGACTACGAAAAGACGCGCGAAGCGCGGGTTGGCCAGGACGTCAAGCGCAAGAGTCCCGACGGGCTGGACTATGAGCGCATGCAGGCGCGCCAGCGCGCCACGCGTGAGCAGCAGCAGCAACTTCGCAATGCCTACACCAAGGACTACGAAAACCTGATCCGGCTGTACTTCGAGGCCCTGCAACGTCAGGGCGGGGTGCAGCGATGAAGCTCCTGCTCTTCATCATCATGCAAGCGGCAACGAGCGTTACGGGCATGGGCCTGCTAACCATTGCCTTGCATGGGCGTCCTTTCACGGCCGGCAACGCCCTACAGGCGGCCACCGGTTGGCACGGACTCCTTGGCATCGCCTTCTTGTTTGTGTCGTTCATTCTGCTTGGCGCCATCGTCTCGCTGGCCAAACTCTCGACCTACATCCCCATCTCCACGGCAATCTCCTTTGCCTTCACGGTATTGTGGACCGTCGTCGTCGACCGTGAATCAGTATCTGTCTCCACCATCATCGGCATGGCCCTCATCCTAGCCGGCATATCGGCAATTGCAATGGGGCGGTGATGGTAGGGGCGACCCAACGTGGTCGCCCCGGCCCAACGTGGTCGCCGGACCATCATCGATGCGTACACATTCGCGTGCACGGGCACCCCATCCGCGTGGACCTCAACCACGTGGACCCACGGCTGAGGCCGTGGGCTAATATGGGCCGACGATCAATTGGCGGACCGTTCGTTTGTTCGTGTCAAACCGAGACGTCATCGTCGCACGCGATTTTGTACGCATCGACCATGGTAGGGGCGACCCAGCGTGGTCGCCCCTACGATCACATCAACCGATCCATGGTCGCCCCGACGTCAATCGACCCATCGCATATTTATCGCATCATTTTTGTCCAGCAGCACGGCGGGTAGCAAGGTCGTGCAATCCGTACTTTAGCGTATTCGAGCTCTCCCTACATCCGACTGGCAGCGTATCCAACCTCATGGCAAAACGTCCCCCCAAGCAAGCATCGACAGCAACCATTGGTTTCGAGGCCACATTATGGCAGGCGGCAGACAAGCTGCGGAATAACATGGATGCGGCCGAGTACAAACACGTTGTGCTTGGGCTGATCTTTCTGAAGTACATCTCGGACTCGTTCGAGGAGCTGCATGCAAACCTGGTGAAGGGGGAGGGCGACTATGCCGGAGCCGACCCCGAGGATGCCGATGAGTATCGCGCCGAAGGCGTGTTCTGGGTGCCGCGCGAGGCTCGGTGGTCGTACCTGCAAGGCAATGCACGGATGGCATCCATTGGCACGCTCATCGATGAAGCCATGGTGGCCATTGAGCGCGATAACCCGCGACTCAAGGGCGTGCTCCCGAAGGACTACGGACGTCCGACATTGGACAAAGACCGTCTTGGCGAACTCGTCGACCTGGTCAGCACGATCGGTCTGGGCGATGCCGCCAACCGATCCAAAGACGTGCTGGGACGCGTCTACGAATACTTCCTAACCCAGTTTGCCAGTGCCGAAGGCAAGAATGGCGGTCAGTTCTACAC
>VFFB01000160.1 GCA_018882585.1 Candidatus Kapaibacterium sp. | reverse complement strand
GTTCATGCTTTCGACCATCAAGCGCAAGTTCAATCTGGCCAAGAACACCGAGGAGCGACCCATCATCGAGCGGCTGACGCTGCACGCGTTTTCGCTCTCGGTGACGCATCCGGTCACCGAGGAGCGGATGACCTGGGAAGCGCCGTATCCGAAGGATTTTGCGGCCGCGCTGCAGGTGCTGCGGAAGTATGCTGCGCCGTACGCTTCGCGCTTTGATGACGTGGAGTTTTTCTAAACCCTATTTTTGTCAGCCAGCAACATTTCTCCTCGTTGAGGTCACATGGTCATCGTTCTCTTCGGAGCGCCCGGCGTCGGCAAGGGCACACAAGCGGAAATCCTTGCCGAGAAGCTCGGCATCGCCCATCTGTCTACCGGTGCGGCCTTCCGTTCGGCTATTCAGCGTGCCACCCCCATCGGGTTGGTCGCCAAGGAATACGTCGAGCGTGGCGGCCTTGTGCCTGACGACGTTGTAGCCAAGGTGGTCGAGGAGGCTCTGGCCGGTTCCGACTTCGAGCGTGGCTGCATCCTGGACGGATTCCCGCGCACGCGCGCCCAGGCCGAAGCACTCGAGACCATGCTGCAGCAGCTTGGCCGGTCTATCGATCGTGTTGTCAACATCGACGTCGACGATGCAACCATCGTTGCGCGCCTGCTCCAGCGTGGCCGCTCGGATGATCGCGAAGACGTGATCCAACATCGTTTGGACGTCTATAATGCCGAAACGGCGCCCCTTCTCGACTTCTATGGATCGCACGGCATCCTTGTATCCGTCCACGGCGTGGGCAGCGTCGACGAGGTGAACCAGCGCATCCTGGACGTGCTGCGATCGTAAGCCGGTTTCCGGACAGACGCCGTGATGCGCGTCGAACTGCGGACTTTTTTCATACTTTCGTTTTCCACAACGTAATCCACACACCCTCCACCAGCTGTGGATAAGTATGAAAAAGACTCCGTACGTTGCGCTGTGCACGGCGGTATACATTGCCCTTGCATGCTCGGTGCCCACGATATCACAGGTTCGTGAGCAAGGCATCCACCTTGGTCTTTCCGGTGGGGCAGTGAAGTACTTCGGCGAATTCACCGATGATCTGTTTGGCATCACGGGAGAATTCCAAGGCATGTATACGCCGTGGAAATACGTCAGCGTTGGTGCTGGCATATCACTGAGCGACATTCAATGGCGTGTGACGCGTGCTACGATCGACCGATTTCCCGACTACTTCGGGCCGGGTGCGCAGATCGGTGATCTGTATCCGGGGTCGATGGCAACGATCGAAGACAGGAATTCGACGCGTGCCTCGGCTTACGAGTTCCTTGTGAATGTCAACCTTCTGCCCGATAGCCCGATCATGCCATATGTTGGCGTTGGTCTTGGCATGCTGAGCTGGTCGCCTACCAATGCCGACGAACACACCAACCTGCCGAACAACGATGCCGGTATCTACCAGCGATCCGTGACCGTCATCCCTATCCTGGCAGGTGTGAACTGGCATCTTTCGGATGACATCAGCATCTATACACGGGCAACGTACAGGTTTACGCAAACTCCCTATCTCGATGACATCAAAGGGCCATTGGGTGAAAATGATAACTACGTGACGTTCACATCGGGAATTCAGCTGCACGTACTTGGAATCCGCGATACCGACCGCGATGGCATTTCGGACGACGAAGAGATTCGCTCGGGTGCTGATCCGTTCAAAGCTGATACCGATGGAGACGGACTTGGGGACCTGGACGAGATTCGCTTACACGGTTCCGATCCTCGCAAGGCAGATACTGACGGCGATAACCTCTCTGATTTTGAAGAGGTTATGTACGCCAATGCATCTCCGCTGAAGCGAGATACCGATGGCGATGGCGTAACGGATGAAGTAGAGTTTGCCCGTGGATCGAATCCGCGGTCCGTTGATTCCGATGCGGATGGCATTCTGGATTACGACGAGATATTCGTGCATCGGACCAACCCTGCGTCGGCTGATACCGACGCCGATGGTATTACGGATCATGCCGAGGTCACACTGCATGGCACGAATCCGATAAAGCCGGATACGGATGGCGACGGACTGACCGACGGTGAAGAGGTGCGCGAACACCGAACCAATCCACTGCTGGCCGACACGGATCGAGACCTGCTCACCGATGGCGAAGAGGTACTCTACCTTCGTACGGACCCGATTCGGTTCGACTCTGACAATGACGGCGTAATGGACGGAGACGAAGTACGAAGGTTCAAGACCGATCCACGATTGACGGATACGGACCACGACGGTCTTGGAGACGCTCAGGAAACTGACTGCCGATCAAGAACCAGCCCTATCGACCCAGATACGGATGGTGACGGCATCATCGATCCCAAGGACCCCACGCCTGGCTACCGCACGGGGGCCTGCGGAGATGCCGGTTCGACCCCATGCAAAGACTGCGGCTCAGATACGCCGAAACCACAACGTGTTGAACCATCAACACCCAAACCTACGCCAACACCACCTCCGGCAACATCAGCAAAGCGAAGATTTACCAAGGACATACGTTTTCAGTTTGATAGCGACGTGATGGACCTTTCGCAGCCGGAGACGGAGCGGAACCTGGGTGAGCTGCTCGACTACATGGAGGAATCGTGTGATGATCTCCAGGTAATGATCGAGGGGCATGCATCCGGAGAAGGACCGGCGGGCAGAAACCTGGAACTCAGCCAGCTACGTGCCCAGACGGTCATGGAATGGCTGCTGAATCAGGGGATATCTCCCTCGAAGATCCGCGGAGCCGTAGGGTACGGCTCGTCGCAACCGCGTGTGCAAGAACCCGCACCAGCTGCAGCTAAGCGTATGAAAAAAGAAGATATTGAGGGGATTCGCCGACAAAATCGTCGAATCGAAATCGCAGTTCTGCGTGACTGCGAAAAGTAGAAAAGAATAATCCACCGAGTGTGGACAACCGTTGTTACGTGGTAATCAATGGTGATGCTCTTGGAGGTTGCTCGTAGCTCACGTACGCTATAGCGGTGACTAGTACTGACGAATCATTTCAGCCGAACGATGAAAAAACATTCATCATACGTTCATTGCATGGAGTGTGGAAAACCTACAATTTGTCCGTTCTCTGACCGTTAAAGCGCGTCCATTGTGGCCGCCGGGGCGGTCTCATCTCGACCGCAGGCTAGGGTGACTGCGGCTCGAGCAAGTCAAGTGTCTCATATCTCGGGAGGCGCACCCTCATGACTAAGCAAACTTCGCTTATTGTACGAATCACGGTCTTCGTGATCGTCATGCTGACGGTAATGTCGATCAGCTTTTTAGTAGAGGCTCAGGACGTCCCAGCGCGTCCGGGTCAACCCACGATGGTCGAGCAGCCCGTTCGTCCCACGACGCGGCCGATGGATCTCATCGACATCGCCGATGGTCTGGCCTCGTGGTACGGCGCAACCTTCCATGGCCGTCGAACGGCGAGTGGTCGCCGCTATAACATGCATGAGATGACGGCCGCCCACCGAAACCTGCCCTTTGGCAGCCTGGTGCGCGTCGTGAATGCAACCACCGGCCAACGTATTCTCGTCGAGATCACCGATCGAGGCCCCTTCATTCGCAAGCGCGTCATCGATCTTTCCCGGGCGGCAGCCAAAGCCCTTGGCGTGTCCGTTACCCCTGTCGAGTTGCAGGCAATGCGTCCCGGCGATTTCGCTGCTGCCTACGCAGGTGACAGCTCGGCCGTTGTCATCATTGATGCCGACCATGAGTTTCACACGGCCCATCAGGATGTGATCGATCTGCTTTCGGAGCCGATGGCATTTACAAAGGCCATCACGTCCGTCACGGCCGGGCAGGTGATAGCCGTGGTTCCGTCCGACGACGGGCAGGGCTTTGCCTACGCCTTGGCACGGGTCCGCATCCCCGTCGAACAGCTTGATACGATCGACGTTGCGCGGGTGAACTGAGTCCGTCGGCTGCATTGCACGTCACTTGCGCCCGCCCAGGGCATCCAGCACGGCCCTGAGTACCTCCTGGGCGATCGCATTGTCGAGTCGTGCCGCTTCGGCCGACGTGCATGTCTGGCATTCCTGCATGAAGTGGTTCGTGCGTGGGATCACAATGGCCCGACGTCCGGTGATGGCCTCGAATGCCTCGGCATTGCGTTGGGCGGGTACCACGGCGTCTCGTTCTGCCAGGATCAGCGTGATGGATGAGGCATGCGGACGAAAAGCTGCAGCGGGATTCATGGCTTCGTACCGCTCCAGCCAAGGGATGACGGCACCCAGGATGTAGGATCGACGATTGGTGTCGACCAGACGCTGCAGCCGCGGATATGTCGTAAGGTCACGTCCGGTGGCACGGTACACCGAATCCGAAATGGCCGCGATGGCATTGCGTTTACTGATCGGATCCGGGCGTAGGCGCAACGCCGCCATGCACTGTGTAAGCATATCCCGATAGGTTGCGCGCACATGTTCGGGCGTTCCCGATTCAGCTTCGTCGGCATCAAAGGCATCGCGCATCATGCTCAGACCATCGACCATCGGCGTGCCGAGCAGCACGATAC
>VFFB01000041.1 GCA_018882585.1 Candidatus Kapaibacterium sp. | reverse complement strand
AGCCTGAGGTGACCACGCGGCTGCACGATCCCGTGAACGGACACGACCGTCTGTACTGGGTGCAGATCGAAGGTGTGCCGTCGGCCGACGCCATCAGGCAGCTTGAACATGGCGTGATGATCCAGGGTACCCGTACACGTCCGTGTCGGGCATGGATCCTTGTACCGCAGCCTGATGTGGCGCCACGCATACCGCCCATCAGGGAGCGAAAGAGCATCCCCACGACGTGGATCGCCATTGCGTTGCGCGAAGGACGGAACCGTCAGGTACGGCGCATGACGGCCGCCGTTGGACATCCCACGTTACGACTGCTGCGCGTCTGTATCGGAGGCCTCGGCCTTGGCGCTGACCTCGGTCCCGGCCAATGGCGTGTCTTGGGCGACGCCGACCGGCGGGCGCTGTTTGCCCCGGCCGTAGCGGACGATCGAGACCACAAAGCCTAGCACCATGGTGATGACGCCGAACCAGACCAGCGAGATCAATGGTTTGACGGCGAACTCGACGGTAAAGATGTCTCGTGCAACCGGTGCGGGCTTCGACGTGTCGCGGAAGACAAGGTCGCCCGTCGACTTCGTGGGGTCGGCATTATTGCGCTTGATGTCAACAAGGCCCACCTCGATCGTCGTGCCGGGGATCAGCGTCCACTCCTGCTCGAAGCTCATGCCTTCAGCTCCCTGCGTAAGCCGCGTGGGAACGCGCAGCGTCGAGTCGAGCTGTTCACCGCCCACGGTCACGTCAAGCCGTGCCGACATCCGCATGCGTCCGTCCGGAGCCGGCGTCTCGGTCATGGGCATCGTAAAACCCACAAAGCGCAACGCAACGGCCGAGTCGATGGGCACACGATAGGTCGTGTCACGTCGCACCGTTGTGCGATGCTCCACGTCTTCGGTGTCGTAAGCCTTGGGTGCAACATACAGGTCGTTCATCAGGCCCCACCGGATGCCCGGCTCGAGGAAGGCCGACTGACGTCGGTTGAAGTCACTCCAGTACAGCACCGGCTTCACCACTTTATCCGTGTCGTTACCAACGATGCGGATGGCATACTCGAACTTCTCGCGGTCGGCGAATTCCTTCTCGACCTGTTCCTTCCCCTCGAAGGTCAACGTATAGTCACCCACCTTGCTGGGAACACCCTGGACGAGCTGTGCGTGGTGCGTCTCGGAGTAGTTGGCCGTGGTGATGATGCCGAAGACCAGCAAGGCGATACCGGCATGCGACACGTAGGCGCCCAGCGTAGACGGTGCACGACGGTAGAGCGCCAGCACGATCTGACCATTGATGACGAGCGAGAACCATGCGCCGAACGCAAGAAGAATCGACACGAAATCGCGGGCGCCAAGCAGCACGCTGAGCGCCGTGGCGACGAGCGAGATCACGAGTGCTCGCACAAGGCCGCGCTTGAAGCTCGACACCGTGGTGGCGCGCCACTGCACCAGCAGCGACAGACCGTTCACCAGCAGCATCGCCGGCAGCAGGATGATGTGGACCTTGTTGTAGAAGTCGATGGCGATGGCCACCTTGGGACGTCCAAGCACTTCCATGATCACAGGCCACGAGGTGCCGATGGTAACAAGCACGGCGCTGGCCATGACGATGGCAGCACCGATCGACAGCATGAACTCGCGTGTGCGTGGCGAGAACTCTTCGCGGTTCACATTCATGTCGACCCGACGTCGCATCACCAGCACAATGCCAAGAATGGTAAACGTCGACATGAACAGCAGCAGGATCCAGAAGGCGAACTTGCCGGGATCGACAAAGGAGTGAACCGACGTATCGCCAAGGATGCCGCTCCGCGTAAGAAACGTCGAATACAGCACCATCACAAAGGCCGCCACGGCAAGGATCACATTCGTCTTGACCAAGCCCCGTGTGCGCTTCTGCACCAGCATGGTGTGCACAAGGGCGACGCTTACCAGCCACGGAATGAGCGACGAATTCTCGACGGGATCCCAGCCCCAGAAGCCGCCCCAGCCCAACGTCTCGTACGCCCAGAAACCGCCCAGCATGATGCCAAAGCCAAGGACGGCCGTGGCAAACAGCGTCCACGGCAGCGCCACGTCGATCCACCGGTGATACTCGCGTTTGAGCAGGCCAGCCATGGCGAACACAAAGGACACGCTCATGGCGGCAAAGCCCGAAAACAGAATTGGCGGATGGATGGTGATCCATCCGTTATGCAGCAGCGGATTCAAACCTCGGCCCGCCTGCGGCACAAAGCCCTCGGCCACGCCGTCGCGGGCATACGTCTCCCACACATAGGCAAACGGATTCTTGGCCACCAGCAACAGCGTCAGGAAGCACAGGATCAGACCATAAAAGGCCATGGCCTGCGATTCGTAGCCGTGACGTCTTGCATAGGGTTGCAGGCCTACGCCGATGACGGCAACCAGCAGCGTCCACAGCAGAAAGCTTCCCTCCTGCCCCGAATACATCGTCGCGATCAGCAGGTGCAGCGGCAGTTCCGTCGAGGAATAGCTCTGCACATACGTGTACTCGAAGCGATGCTGCAAGATCAGGATGATCAGTCCGGTGGCAGCTCCAAGTAATCCGAGCGTAAGCAGTCCGAACAGCCCTCGTGCCACACGGGCATAGGTGTCCCCCGCCTTGATGCTCAGGAAGTACAGCAGCGTGCTCATGAGTGCCGTCGCAAACAGCACATGGATGGTGATCTGTCCGATCATTCGTATACCTGTGTTGCGTGGAACCGTGGAGGTGTGCCGCCGTGCACGTGGCCGACAAAAGAGTAGCGATTGCCCACGGCCATGGGCTCTGCCATCGGCGAGCCCGTGTAGTCGATGGCAAAGGCCGTACCTGCGCGGTCGGTACCGCGCATGAGTCCGTCGGCCTGATCTTCGGCAAGCGACGTGATGGTGGTCACGATCAGGACCTTGGGGGCCTGCTCGCCTTCGGAGACGGTAGCTGCGATCTCCATGGCGCGATCGAAGGTAACGTCCTGAAGCTGACCATACGTACTGGCGATCCAGACGCCAACAGGAATGCCGATGACGGCTGCGATGATAACGATGCGACGCAGCATCAGGATGCCTTCAGGTCTGAGGCCTGCCCTTCGTACTTCGACGGACATTTCGTGAGCACGTTCGACGCCTTCAGGGTGCTTCCTTCGATACGGCCTTTCACAACGATGCTCGTCGCGATCTCGAAGTTGTTGGGCTTTGCCCCCTCCAACACAACATCGATCTGCTTGCCCTGCTCATCCTTCATCCGGAACGAGAACAGGTTGGAGGCAGCGTCGTAGGACGAGCCGTCCTCCTTGACCCAGGTGCCGACAACCTGGACCGTTTTGCCAAGTCGGGCGGCGCGGTCAAGGTCGGCATATTCAATGGACGATTCGTCGAGCATCATGAAGGACAATGCCGCGATCACGATGATGAGGACAAGTCCGATCAGATAACGTGGTTTCATGGTGTGGTGTGATGGTGGGTGGCAGGGGGCAATGGCGTTACTTGACGCGCTGCTCAAGGTCGGACACCTTACGGTCGAGACGGTTGAGGTACCATGCGATGCCGGCCCAAATCATCATAGCCGTGACAAGCACGACGTACATGGGCTGTTCGGTAAGAAAGGTGATCATGATGATGCGGCGGATTGGTTATCAAGACGTCGTTGCATGGCCAGCATGCGAATTCGCAAGTTCACAAGCCACCCATACACGAGCGTGAAGGCGAACAAACTAAGCGCAAACAGGACCTGCTTTGTAGGGTTGATGGCGTCGGAGCTCGTGCTGAGCAGCGGCCCTGCTCCGCCGGCATCTCCCTTGCCGCCTGGATGCAGGCTGGTGACCATTCGTGGAATGATGAAGACCAGGAATGGCACGGCAACGAAGGCCACGATGGCATAGACGCTGCTTAGACGGGCGCGGCGCTGCGGGTCGTCGATGGCCGACCGAAGCAGGAAGAATGCGGCATAGATCAGCAGCAGGACGACGATGGACGTCTGCCGCGGATCCCAGTTCCAGAAGGAGCCCCAATTGAACTTTGCCCATACGGAACCCGTGGTCGTGGCAAGCACGGCAAACAACGTGCCCACGCTTGCCGTTGCCACAACGGCATCATCGTGGGCAAGGTTGCGTGTGCGCAGATAACGGATACCGAAGATCATTGCCAGCAGATAGGCGATCGTGGCGATCCACGACATGGGCACGTGGAAGAAGATGATGCGGGCACGCTCTTCAAGGGCCATGATGTACGGAAGGGTCAGCGCGGGATCGACGGCAACCACGGCATCGGCCGCGAACAACACGTCGGAATCAGCGCGGCGCAGCAGCAGCACCATGGGCACGGCGCCGGCTGCTTGTACCTTGTCGGCCAGCGGCTTGTGCATCGACAGCGTGATGTGCAGACGAGGCGTGCGGGCGTCGGCCGCTTGCATCGTTACAAGTCCCTGCTCCGTTGTCTGCGCCGATGCGGGATCCGGCACAACGTATGCGGGTACTTGCTTGATAGGATTGGCGCGACCTTGCATGACGACGTCCGTAATGCTTCCGGCGATGGGGGGCCACAGCGCAAAGAACGTCGTGGTTGCCACGGCAAGCATGGTAAGGATCTTCCACCAGCGTGGCTTTGGCGCGGCAAGAGACGGAAGGAAGCACAGGAGCAGTGCAAGACCCGTTCCGCCAAGCATCAGGATGAACTTCATGATGGAGCAAAAATACGCCGCCGGAACATGCTCAGCATCACCGGATCAAGGGGCGGTGCTTGACCAGCGTGAGGCGGTTCTTTGAACCCGTCGCACCGATGGGTGTGTACGTGATGGCATCCATCACGCGCATCATGATGGCCACGCCCCAGCCGCCCCTGCGCCTGTCGGCGGCATAGCGATGCATGTCGGGCCGTGGCACCACGGCGGGATCGAACGACGTGGCTGTATCAAGGATGTCGATGCGGATGTCGGGGCCCGTCACATCGACGATGACGTCGATGGTCTTCGACGCGTCATTGTGATAGCCATGACGGATCAGATTAGCGCAGGCCTCGTCGATGGCCAGGACGATGCCATTCACCTCGAAGTCGGTAAAGCCTGCCGCCATGATGTGACTGCGCACAAAGTCGCGCAGGGCGGCCAGTTCTGACGTGGCGGCGGCGATGGTGGTATTGGCCGTATGAGGTGACGGATCCGTCACGACGCAACCTCGGGAAAGGCCCTGACGGCCTCATCAACTGTGGGATAGATCTCGAACAGCACCTGGAAGCCCAGCAGGTCGAACACCATGTGAACCTTGGGCTGCATGGCGGCCAGCTTGATGTCGCCGCCGGCAGCGCGGACCTGTTCGATGAAGACCATGAAGACGCCGAGGCCTGCGCTTGAGATGTAGTCCAGGGCGGCAAAGTCGACGACGAGGCGTACGTCTCCCCTGCCGATGACCTCGTGCAGTGCTGCTTCGAGATCTGATGCCGTATGGGCATCCAGTTGTCCGGCGACGGCGACGCGAATGGTACGGCGATCTGCCGTGGCCGACGTTACGGTGAATGTGGTAGTCATGCGTGGTCGGTGGTTGGTTGCGATGTCTGCTGCACTACGATGGCCGCGATGGTGATATCGTCGTGCGCCTCTGCTCCGTTTGCATGATCGTCCAGCAGCGCCAGCACCGATCGGACAACGGCATCGGCTGCAGGTTGCTCCATCGCGCCGATGCATTCCGTGATGCGTTCCAGCGGGATCTCGGCGCGGGCACCGTCAAGACGTTCGGTGACGCCGTCGGTTGTAAGCAGACAGATGTCGCCCGGCTGCACGGGGATGTTCTCTTCGACCAGCATCTCGTCGAACGTCTGCGACCCGACGATGCCGATGGCCATGCCGCTGGGGCAGACGGTGCGGACGCCTTGGCTTGTGCGAACGATGGCCGGTGTATGGCCGGCACGCGCAAGGCGCAAGGTGTGGTGGTCGATGTCGATCTCGACGCAGGCAATGGTGATGAACGTCGACCGCTGCATGGAACCATGCAGGGTTGCGTTCACGCGCCGCAGCAGATCGCCGGGGCCCGTTGATGTGCGTGCTGCGGCCAGCACGACGCCCTTGAGTGTGGCCATGTAGAGCGCGGCGGGGACGCCCTTGCCCGCAACATCGGCGATGATCACGCCGGGCTTCCCGTTGGCAAACGTGATGTAGTCGAAGTAGTCGCCACCGACCTCCGTGGCTGGGATCATCACGGCATCGACGTCGACGCCGGGACGTTCCAGCACTCGTGCTGGCAGGAGCGAGGCCTGAATGCGCTGGGCCATCTCGAATTCACGGTGCATGCGCTCGCGCTCGCGCGACGCGTCGGACAGGCGTGCCTGGTCGAGGGCGACCGACACCGTGTCGCCGAAGGCGGCTGCAACGCGCACGTCATCCTGCTCGAATCCGAAGGGCACCGTCGAGAAAATGACCAGCGTGCCGTGACGTCGGTGGTCGCGTCGGATGGGCACCAGGATGAGCGATCGCAGCACACGCGCCACATCGGAATCCGGCAGCCGTTGGCGGACGTCGTCGATCAGCATGGGCGCATCACAGCTCAGTATCAATCGGTGCAGCTCGTGGTCGTTATGCACTGACGTCACATAGGCCGAATGCACCAGCTGGGCGGCAACGCAATGCAGGCCCTCAACATCGTACGTCTCGCACCACGCGCCATGGGCGCGGCAGACCTGTTGCGAAAGCTGCGTGACCGACGTCAGGAGCTCCTCGACGCTGGCCGATTCGGCCACAAGCTTTGTCACGTGCGACAGTGACTCCACCTCGGTCGAACGTCGATCGACGATGCCACTGTTTGGCAGCGCGGCGACGGTAGCGACGAAGACACGGACGACGAAGAGCAGCACATAGAGGTTCACGACGGCCAGCACCTGCAGGCCACCGCGCACAAACAGATCCATCGACTGTGCAGCGCCAGATCCGTCGGATCCGCCAGACTGCGCCATCAGCACCGCCGCCGCAAAGCCCGCACAAAGCGCAAGCCATAGCAGTCGCAGTTTCTTGTCAATCGTCAGCACCGTGATCCAGTGCAGGCGGCGGATGTTGAGGAGCAAGACCAGTGCCCCCGTGATGACGAGGATGACGCCGACAACGTCGAGCCCTTCGAAGACCGGCGACAGCGCGGCGGCGGCCCAGACGCAAACGATCAGGGCCAGTTGTAGGCCCAGGTAGCGCCGTGTGCGCCTGTGCGGCCGACCAAGCAAGACATGTACCACCGCTGTGGCCATGCCAATGGTGATACCGGCAAAGCCGGCGGCCAGGATGTTGACGAAGACGGCCGAGGCAATGCTCTGCGGCACACCGTCAACCAGACCCAAGGGGATCACTCCACTTATCAGCAGAAGCACAAGGGCCGACATGGCATAAAGGGACATCGCACCGGCAACGGTATCATACGTAACGGGCGTCTGCCGTTTGCGTCGGTGCGTCACAATGGCAATGCCGGCGAATCCGGCAAGCACCAGATCTGCAAGGATGGACGTTGTGATCTCGACCGGTGCTGCAGCGGAGAGCGGAAGATCGTGCGTGACGCACCACCAGCTTACAATGGCGATACGCGCAAGCAGTGCGGTCGCAGTAAGCACGCCGATGCCAATGGCAGCAGCACGGAGCGCCTGGTCGGTTCCCGTTTCGGAGCCTTGTATTTCTACACGCATGGTCAGCACGGCGGCCGAATACGGCCGTATGGAGGAAAGGTTGCGTTCACTGATCCACTCGGGCCACGCCGGTGGCCACCATCACGGGAACGCGGCCGGACTCTTCGATCTCTTCGCGAACAACGCCTTCGACCATAACCTTACCCGTCAAGTTGACGGGCACGGCGAATGCCTCGTCCTTGAAGGTCACGCGCATAGCTGATTTTCCGTCGGAAACATTCATCCAGCATCCTTCGGTCTGACATACCTCGGCCACGGTTCCCTCAACCAGTACGGTCCGTCCGTAGCCCGTCGGGTCGAGCGCCTGCGTCACGCTGATCGGTGTGCGCGTCATGTCGATGCGCTGCCCCATATCCGGTTCTTTAGAGCATGCTGTCAAGCCGAATGCGACCAACAGCATGATGACAAATCGCAGCATTTCGGTAGATGGAATTGTGTAACATTCGTCGCTGATTGATGCGAAGTTCGACAACGAATGCACAACATCACACGGTTTCTGTTTCTGTCACATCTGGAGGCGTCATGACACCGGCCCACATCCATCTTGTTTTGAACCATGCTCCACTGTTTGGTCTGTTGGGGGCAATGCTCCTGCTGTTGGGTGGCCTGCTGCGGAAATCGCACGACGTGATCCGAGCCGGTCTGCTGGTGGCCGTCGCCACGGCCATCGTCGCCGTGCCGGCCTACTTCTCGGGCGAGAACGCCGAGGAATCAATCGAGCATATGCAGGGCGTGAACGAACAGGCCATGGAAGAACACGAAGACGCCGCCACATGGGTCCTCGTCGCCAGCTCCGCAGCCGGCATCGTCGCCCTTGCCGGCTTTGCACTTGGCCGTTCCAACGAACAACATCTCCGCACCGGTGCCACAGCCGTTGCCTTGGTCGCAGCCGTCGGTATCGGCATTGCCGGCTACGTGAACAACCTTGGCGGTCAGATCCGTCATCCCGAGATCTCCACGGGCGCTACGGCGCAAGCCCCAGCAGCCGAACAAGACGCCGATTGATACGGCGCACATCCATATTCTACGTAAACGACAACGCCCGATGCACGGTCTGTACATCGGGCGTTCTGTTGGAGCCAACGACCGGACTTGAACCGGTGACCTGCTCATTACGAATGAGCTGCTCTACCAGCTGAGCTACGTTGGCGGCCGAGAGAGTCACAAAAATACGACGTTCGTCGAAATGCGCAAATGGCGTGTCAAAGGAACGTCAGCCAGAGACTCCGCGCCGTATCACGTCAACATACGTCCGCACATAGTCATCCACGAACCTGCGCCGATACTGCATGATGAATCGCGGATGCTCCAGATAGTGCACGGTCCTGTATGGCATCTCGGCACGGACGTACCGCTCCATAAATGCCTTGAGCTTGCCCGTTCCAAGGACAATGCATTCGTCATCACGCAAGCCCATGGCGGTCTGTCGCCGCATGCTTTCCACGACGAACGGTACAATGTCGCGCGTTAGCTCGGCATCGTCGTAGAAGTTGATGTTCACACCGTTCTTGATAAAGCCAAGGGGGCTAAGGGCAGACATGTAAACATCGTGATAAAATGCCGTCGGACCGCCGTAGGCGCCGATGACGCGATAGACGAAGTCGGCCGATGGCTCACGCCTCCCCTCGATGGACGTGGTCAGCCCCAGATCGTGCCGCAATGCATACGGGTCGGTAAACGAGAGTCCCGTTACGCCGGCACCGAACCGTCCGGGATTTATGCCCCAGATGGGCAGCCGAAGGTGGTTGCCGGTGTAGTAGCGACCACAGAATTGTTGCACGACGTCAACGACGGCAGGATCGCGACAGGGATCCAACACAACGAAACCGCTTGGAAGCGGAACGTCAATCCGTAGCGACGTCAGGAACGCCGCTGCGCGGCTGCCGAAGTCAGAAGCCGTAGACGCGCGCTGCCTTGGCACCGACGTAGTCCAGGAAGTCTGTTGCCGTCAGCGTCCGACCGCAGACGCGGTGCAGGATCTCGTGCGGACGCTCCGTACGACCATAGGCATGAATCCGGTCGCGAAGCCACGTGCGAATGCTATCGAACTCGCCATTGGCGATACGATCACGCACGTCCGGCATCTCGGCCTGCATGGCATTCCACTCCATGGCCGCGTAGAGCTTGCCAAGCGTGTACGACGGGAAGTAACCAATGCCACCAAACGACCAGTGCACGTCCTGCAGGCATCCCTCGCGGTCGTTCGGCGGTATCACGCCAAGCGAATCGCGCATCTTCTGATTCCAGAGTTCCGGCACATCGCGTACTTCGATGGTTCCGGCAATGAGGTCTCGCTCCAGCTCGAACCGCAGGATGATGTGCAGATTGTAGGTCAGCTCGTCGCTCTCGACGCGGTTAAGCGACGGCTTCATGCTATTGATGGCCTTGAAGAACGACGTCGCCGTCTGGTCGCCCACCTGATGCGGGAATGCATCCCGCAGCTTGGGGAAACACCACGACCAGAACTCTTCGCTGCGAGCGATGACGTTCTCCCAGAAGAGCGACTGCGACTCATGAATGCCCATGCTGGCTCCTTGGCCTGCAAAGGTGCGCCACAACGAAGGGCCGATCCCCTGCTCGTACATGCCGTGGCCAGCCTCGTGGACAAGGCCGAACAGGCACGACCGCAGGTCGTTCTCGCGGATGCGCGTGGTAAGCCGCACGTCGGTAGCACCAAAGTTGGTGCAGAACGGATGTGCCGAGAGGTCGACGCGCCCCGTGTTGAAGTCGAATCCAAGGGTGCGGACGACCTCCTTGGCAAAGGCTAGCTGCTGGTCCGACGGATAGCTGCGGTACAGCACGTCGTCGCTGACCGATGCCTGATGCGGGTCGATCTTGGCTAGAATGTTCTTTGTGCCCTCGCGCAGCTGGTCAAACACCGGCGTCAGCAACGCCACCGTCATGCCGGGCTCGTAGGTCTCGATCAGATTGTCGTACGGATGCTCGGCATCGCCCAACAGTTCGGCTTCGCGACGCTTGAGGTCGACGGTCTTTTCCAGCAATGGCTGAAATATCGAGAAGTCGCTGGCCTCGCGTGCGCGCTTCCAAGCGTCTTGGGCATACGACGCAACACGGGCGGATTCTTCGACAAGGTCGGCGGGCAGCTTCGTGGCACGTTGTACGTCATAGGCATAGACGGCGGCAATTCTGCGCTGTTCATCGGTCAGGATTTCGGACTCGGCAAGTACCTCCGTCGCAACGGCGCGGGCGGCATCGTTGGTCGAAAACCGGTGAATGAGCGACGACAGCGTTGCCAATTGCTCGGCACGTCCGGCAACGGCTCCGTCGGGCATGTACGTTTCCTGGTCCCAACCAAGCACGGCCGAGGCGGCACCAAGGTCCGTCACGGTGTGCATGATCTCCTGCATGCGCTGAAATGCTGTGGCCATGGCGCTCCCCTCGTTTGTGCGTGAATGGGTCAGATGATAAGCATGGCATCGCCATAGGCGAAGAACCGGTAGTCGCTCTTCATGGCCCGCTTGTATGCCTTGAAGATGGTGTCCTTGCCTCCGGCATAGGCCGTGGCCAACAGCAGCGCCGGCGAGGCCGGCACGTGGAAGTTCGTGATAAACCTGTTGGCGATCTTGAACTCGTATGGCGGATGGATGAACTTATCGGTCCAACCGCGGTTCGGCTTGACGATACCACTTGTAAGAACGCTGGACTCAAGGGCGCGGACGACGCTGCAGCCGACGGCATAGACGTTCTTCTTGGACTTCAGAGCCTTGTTGATGGTGTCTGCCGAGTCCTTGGTGATCTCGAAGTACTCGCTGTACATGCGGTGCTTGGTCAGATCCTCAACCTCGATGGTCTCGAAGATGCCCTGCCCAATGTTCAACGTGACAGTGGCAACCTTCACACCCTTCTTTTCGGCTGCCTTGAGCAGCTTTTCCGAGAAGTGCAGACCACCCGTCGGCGGAGCAATGCTGCCAACCTTACCAGGGTTGGCAAAGACACACTGATAGGTCTTCTTGTCGATCTCGGCCGGCTCACGCTTGATGTATTCCGGCAGCGGCATCTGGCCGATGCGCTCGATCACGTCGTGCAGGTCGCCATCGTACGAAAAGCGCACCGTTCGGCCACGCGACGTTGTGTTGTCGATGATCTCGCAGTAGAACTTGTTGTTGTCGAAGTAGATCTTGTTCCCGATGCGAACCTTGCGGGCAGGTTCGACAAGGACGTCCCAAATACGCTCCTGCGCCTTCAGTTCGCGCAGCAGCATCACCTCGATCTTGGCATTGGTCTTCTCTTTCTTGCCGAACAACCGTGCCGGAAAAACCTTCGTTTCGTTGACGACGATAACGTCTCCCTTGTCGAAGTAATTCAGGATGTCCTTGAAGGACTTGTCCTCCATCTCGCCCGTCTCGCGATTGATCACCATCATCTTGGCCGATTCGCGAGGGTCTGCCGGAAACTTGGCAACGGCATTCTTAGGCACTGAGAACTTGAACTCTGAAAGCTTCATGGTAACGTCCGAAAGGAGTGGTATGGGCGCCCGCACGAGGTTGTTGCCGGGCGTAGAAACCGCGAAGATACGGAAATCGCTCCCCCGAGGTCAAGACCGAGGATGACGTCTACGAAGCTCTAACTGCATAATTATCAGCGACTTGCAACTATTTTTTGACAAACTGGTGTCGACTGTCGTAAAATGGCAGGTTACGCTTAGAACAACGGGATCATGCAGACTTTTCACCTTCAGTCGAAATACGAGCCGGCCGGCGATCAACCGAAGGCCATTCAGGAGCTTGCAGACGGTCTGGCGAACGGGGCCAAGCACCAGACGTTGCTGGGTGTTACCGGTTCCGGAAAGACGTTTACGATCTCGAACGTCATCCAGCGCGTCAAGCGTCCGACGCTGATCATCTCGCCCAACAAGACGCTGGCCGCGCAGCTCTACGCCGAGTTCCGACAGTTCTTTCCCGAGAATGCCGTCGAGTTCTTCATTTCGTACTACGACTACTACCAGCCCGAGGCCTACGTCCCAACTACGGACGTGTACATCGAGAAGGACTTCTCGATCAACGATGATATCGACCGGCTGCGTATCAAGGCGACGAGCGCACTGGTCGAGGAGCGCCGCGACGTCATCGTGATCGCCTCGGTGTCGTGCATCTACGGTATCGGCACCAAGGAGGAGTTCGCCGCACGGCGTCTTACGCTGCGCGAGGGCATGACCATCACGCGTCAGCAGCTGCTCTACCGGCTTACGGATGTCTACTACTCTCGCAACGACTTCGAATTCCAACGCGGGACCTTCCGCGTCCGCGGCGATATCGTCGATGTCATGCCATCCTACGAGGATGCGAAGTTCATTCGCGTGGAGTTGTTCGGCGACGAGATCGAGCGCATCAGCTGGGTGATGAAAGACTCCGGCGCTACGATCGAGCGCACGGAGTTCGCCATCCTCTACCCTGCCCGACTCTTTGTGACGTCGCAGTCCAACCTTGCACGGGCAATCACCGAGATCAAGGATGAGCTGGTTGACCGACTGAAAGAGCTTCGCGACATGGGCAAGCTGCTGGAGGCGCAACGCCTTGAGCAACGCACGATGTTCGACATCGAGATGATGAAGGAAGTGGGCTACTGCTCGGGCATCGAGAACTATTCGATGCACCTTTCCGGCCGGAAGCCGGGTGAACGTCCGGCCTGTCTGTTCGACTACTTCCCCGAAGACTTCCTGCTGATCATCGACGAGAGTCATGTGACGGTGCCGCAGATCCGCGGTATGTTCAATGGCGACCGCCAGCGGAAGATGACGCTGGTCGAACATGGTTTTCGCCTGCCGTCGGCCCTCGAAAACCGCCCGATGCGTTTCGAAGAGTTCGAGCAAACGGTGAACCAAGCGATCTACGTGAGCGCAACGCCCGGTCCCTATGAGCTTGAACGTTGCATGGGCGTGGTGACCGAGCAGGTGATCCGACCGACGGGTCTGCTGGATCCGCGTATCGAGGTGCGCCCGGTGAGCAATCAGATCGATGATCTGCTGGGCGAGATCCGCCAGCGCGTGGAGCGACAGGAGCGTGTGCTGGTGACCACGCTGACGAAACGCATGGCCGAAGACCTGACGGATTATCTGCACAATCTGCACATCCGCGTGGCCTACATCCACAGCGACGTGGATGCCCTTGAACGCGTCGATATCATCCGCAACCTGCGCCTGGGCAACTTCGACGTCCTGGTTGGCGTGAACCTCCTGCGCGAAGGCCTCGACATGCCCGAAGTGTCACTCGTGGCCATCCTCGACGCCGACAAAGAAGGCTTCCTGCGCAGTGAACGTTCGCTGATGCAGACGGCCGGACGTGCCGCCCGTAATCAGGATGGTCTGGTGATCTTCTATGCCGACCACATCACGGCTTCGATGCGTGCCGTGATCGACGAGACACAACGTCGACGCGAACTGCAACAGGAATACAACGCGGCCAACGGTATCAATCCTACCACGGTCTACAAGTCACTCGAAGAGATCCTCGGCGCTACGTCGATCGCTGATATTCAGGCGCAGAAGACCACGCGCGCGGCCGAGGCAGAGCATGCACGCATGAAACGCGCCGCGGAACCGGTCGTGAAGTATCTGACCAAGGAGCAACGGCAGGAGATGGTCGAACAGATGTTCGTCGAGATGAAGAAGGCAGCCAAGGATCTCGATTTTGAGCGTGCAGCCGACCTGCGCGACCAGATCGCCCGTTTGCAGGCTGTCGATTAGTCTGCGTCGGCGGCGCCTGCTCGTCGCTGCGCTAACGTCTGATACCAAGGCACCACGGCTTCGATAACCTGCTGCCAGCCATAGTACTGCTCGGCAAAGCGTCGCGCACGCTGCCCCATCGCATGTGCTGCGTCTGCATCGCGCAGCAACCGTACGCAAGCCTGCGCAAAGGCATCGGCATCATCGGCCAACAGGAAATGCTCTCCGTCGATTGCAGGTATGCCATCGGCACCAAGCGTGGTCGACACCACAGGTCGCGCCAGTGACATTGCTTCCTGGATCTTGATGCGAATACCCGAGCCGCTAAAGAGGGGCACGATCGAGACGGCAGCATCGGCCCTGAAGGCAAGAGCATCGTCGACCTCGCCATGCACAATGATCGATGCGCCGTTGTGTCGCGCCTCGACCGATGCATCCCTACCACGTCCACCAACGTGCACCACGGCATCCGGTATCTCGCGCAGAATGCGCGGCATGACGTTGTCAAGGAACCACAGTGCCCCCTGCACATTTGGCGCCCATTCAAGACTGCCAAGCAGACATAGGGTGTGGGGTGCTGGCACGCGTTCCAGGTACGTGGCATCGGGCATCGTCACACCGGGAGCGATGGTGTGGACGTTGACCGACGGCACAAGACGCGTGAACTCGTCGGCATCGGTTGTCGTCATGGTGTTCACACCGTCGAACGACTGCGCCACCTCGCGCTCGAAGCGCCGGGTGCGATGTGCCAGAAAACGTCGGTACAACCGCTCCGGCAACGGACGCGACCGTTCGGCTGCCATACGCTCCTGGATCTTGTACTCGACGTTATGTGCGCGCAGCACGACCGGACGTCGGTCGATCTCGCCATCATGCATCATTCGCAGGATGTCGAAGCCGTACGGAGCCGTGAATAACGACTCGCACACGATCACGTCGTATGGCGGACGTTCGCGCAGTAATGTCTCGAGTGCATGGAAAGCAGCGTCATGCACAAAACGCTCAAGCCAATAGGAAAGGGGCACTGACCGACCCCGGAACGACCAGCCGCCGGAACCGCTGCGGCGTGGCGCAACAAGATTGCGGAACGCGCCAAGGGCCGTCACGGATGTATCGATGTCAACGGCCGTGATGTTGGAACAAACGTCTCGCAGAACAGCCGGATCCTGATGGTGGCGCGAGGTATTCAACACGAAGACATCGACGTGATGACCTGCGGCATGCAGCTGCGAGACGGCACCCAGCAGTGCAAGCGCTCCGCCGTCGCGAGCTGGAATGGGAATGCGCGGCAGCAGCGTCAGGATTCTCATGAGCGTATCGTCGAAGTGATGATATCCACCATGTCACGCGCTACACGTGGCCAGGCATAGTATGCGGCAACGTCCGGTGCCTGCCGGATGACGCGTGCTCGCATCTCGACATTGTCGAGTGCCGCATCGATCAGCGTTGCCAGTTCGTCGGCCGTGCCATTGGCCGACAACAGATAACCGTTGTCGCCATGGCGGATGAATTCAGGCATGGCAAAGGCATTGCGCCCTATCACAGGCACACCGGCGGCCAGTGCCTCGATGAAGGCAATGCCATAGGCCTCGAACCGCGAAGGCATGCAAAAGACATCTGCCTGCTGCAGTTCCTGCTGCACCACGTCGAAGGGCGCCTCGGGCATCAGCGTGATCCACGGCGGCAGCGTGGCCATGTGCGGCAGTCTGGACGGACCGACGATGACAAGGCGGACGCGACGCGATCCCTGTTGGAGTTTCGCTACGGCGTCGATGATCACATCGCCGGCCTTCGACGTCATGAACCGCCAGTGGTCGCGACCCACAAAGAGCACGCGGTGCTCGCGCGACGCGTCAGCTTCGACAAGCCGGTGCTTCGGCGTGACGGATACGTTCAGCGCCGGAGGCACCACGTGAACGCGCGACGGATCGACCAGACCCGTGCGTCGGAGCTGGTCGGCATCCCAGGCACTCATCGACATGATGCCGGCATGACCGCCGATGGCACGACGCTGGATGTCGATCCTTGCGCGGAGCATCCGCTCGCGGTGATAGTCGAACTGTGGTGTCCGGTAACCGTTGCGTGCTGTATCCTCTTCGAGGTGCAGATAGGAGTAGTCCTGATACACAAAGGTCGGCACCGAGGCCGTTCCCCAATCGCCGATCTCAAGGATGGCGTCCGGCCGATGCCGCATGGCGGACCGGCGCAGCGTGGCATGGTGATGGTGATAGACCTTTGGCGAATGGCCCCAGCCACTGATCCAGCGACCCTGATACCGCGTCATGTGCCAAACCTTCAGGGGCAACGTCAACCATGATGGCATCGATAGTCCAATATCTTCGAGCTGTACGCCGTCATGACCCCGCAGTGCTTCGCGTAGTGACCATGGCGTGTGCGACCACGTGGTCTTCGGATCGCGGTTCCATGCAACAGCATAGCCCAATGTGATAGGCCCGTTGTGACGGGCAGGCGTTGCAGACGGCATGGCAACAAACATACGCACGTATCTTTGCACCAACAGAGTTCATCCCATCCAATCCGGATGCCCCGCATGCAGGTTCCCCCGGCCTCGTTTCAGACCGCAGCCACGATCCTACACTTATGGAGATACAAGTGGCTCCTGTTCCTTGCCGCCCTGGTGGCAGGGGTCGGCATGTACGTCTACGCCTACCTTCAGCCCGAATACTACAAGTCGACCATCAACTGTGTTCCCCCAAAGACGGACCAGTCGGCCCTAGGCAACCTGCTGGGCGGCATGAGTTCCACGCTCAGAGATTTCGGCCTGTCGAAACTTGGCGGTGGCAAGGGCGATTCCTTCGACTTCATCGTGCTGCTGTTCAGCCGGACAATCCGCGACAGCATGATTCACAAGTTCGATCTCGTCAACGAGTATGAGCTGCAAGGCAAGCGCTTTCAGCTGGTGCGCGATGAGTTCGACAACAACATCGACATCGAGCTGCATCCCGAGGGCAACTACGAGATCAGCATCTGGAGTCGCGACCCCAAGAAGGCCGTCGTAATGTGTTCGACCTTTGTGGCCATGGCCAACGAGCTGGCCAACAAAGTTGCCCGCGACGAAGCGGCCCGAGCAACGACGTATCTCGAGCGCCGCATCAATGCCATGGACAGCACCATCACGGACATCGGCGCCCAGATGAATGTCTTCTCGAAGAACTACCTGCTGTTCTCGCCCGAAGACCAAGCCAAGGCATCGGCATCGGCACTGTCGGAACTCAAGGCCAGCCTGCTCAAGCAAGAAAGCATCCTTGGCTTGATCGAGCAGACCTACGGGAAGGATGATCCGCAGGCCATCACGCAGCGGGCGCTTGTGCAGGAACTGCAACGACAGATGAAGGCGGCCCAGTCGGAACCCGGCTTTGCCGGCAACTTCCCTATCACGAATGCGGCAGGCATCGGAGCCAGTTATATGAAGCTCTATGCCGAGATGGAGGCAATGCTGAAGGTGAAGGCCTTTCTGACGCCAACGCTTGAGCAGACGCGCCTTGATCAGCACCGCAATACGACCAGTCTGCTGATCGTGGACGAACCCGTCCCCGCCGAGAAGCGTGACCGTCCCAAGCGACTGTTGATGGCTGCCGGCGCTGCCTTTGGTATCGACGTGCTGATCATCATGATCCTGCTGTCCATGCGTGGCTTCAGCGTTGCCCGCAGTCGACTGCAGACCGTCGCTGCAGAGCAATCGGTATCGTGACGCCGGATACCTACATTGTCACGGCCGTCCTGTTAGGCCTATCCCTGCTGATCGCCATGGTGCGATGGCCCAAGGTGTGGATCGTCACCTTCCTGCTGTCGCTGCCACTGTTCCTTACCGACACCGGCACTGGGATCAATGCCCGCGAGGTTGCCCTGGGCTCATTCTTCAGCGGGACCGTGATCCTGTGGATGATATGGTCCGTTGGTCGTCCTGATCGCGTGCTGATACGACACTGGTTCGACTTCCTGCTGCTGCTCTATGTTATCCTGACGGGCTGCAACATCGTCATCGCCTTGCTGAACAACGTCGATCCGATCGAATGGGCGGCAGACTTCTCCGTTGTCTGCCTGATGCTGTACTACTTCCCCATCCGCGAGTATTTCACCCAGGAGGAGGACCTGAAGTTGCTGCTGATCGTCGCGGCCATCTCGTCGATCGGCATGGCCGGCTTCACGGTCTACATGTATAAGCAGCGGATGCAGGACAACGGTCTGATGTATGCCTATCAGCTTGTATCGTCGCGGAGCGTGACGCTTGCCGCCGTTCACCTGCTAGGCGTACTGTTCGCTATCGCCGGCCTGTTTTACAGTACGTTCAGGGTTCGGGTACTGCTGCTGATCACGGCGGCCGTCAACGCAGGGGCCTTGTTCCTGTCGTTCGGGCGCACCCTATGGGTGTTCTTCTTCGTTGGTGTTGCCATGCTGATGTTCTTTCTCAGGGCGCGCCAATCCGTCGCACTCGCAACAGGCCTTGTCGCCGCAGGCGTTCTGGCCGTCGCTGTTGCGTTCAAGGTCAATCCTCGGTTGGCAGAGATCGGCACGCGCGTCGTCACGCACAGGTTCACCTCGTCGGCACAGCTCTCGGGCGGCGACCTGTCGTTCGAAACTCGGATCATCGAGGCCGAGGCAGCCCTCCGTCACATCAAGCGGTATCCCCTTGGCGGCAAGGGGCTGCGTCATCCGTTCATTTCGTACCACCCCATCGAACAGGGCCATCACAACACCTCGTTCGTCCACATCGGCTACATTGGCATTGCCATGCGACAAGGCATTCCAATGCTGATCCTCATGATGGTCATCCTTGTCATGTCCACCATCATGTGTTGGAAAGGGGCAAGGCAGCTTCCCTCGACGGGGCCGTACCGACTGTACAAGCTTGTGTCCATCGTCATGCTCATCAACATGCCGGCCCTGTTCGGAAACATCTTCATGGCCGGCATCTTCGATCAGCGCTACGGCAACGTCATGTTTGCCGTTATTTTCGCTTGCACCGGCATCGCAACGGAAATGCTGCATCGTCGCACAACTGCCGTCACGCCGGATGCCCCCGTACTGCCATGACCACACTGCGTGATGATTCAACGTTTGCCTCGCCCGAGCGGCAACGCATTTTCACATGGATCGTGCTCGGACTGTGTGTGCTCTACACGGCCCGGCTGGGCTACCTGCAGATCGTGCAGGGAAGTGCCTATCGTACCAAGGCCGAAGGACAGGCCATCAAGCAGCTGAAGGTAGAGCCGTTTCGGGG
>VFFB01000159.1 GCA_018882585.1 Candidatus Kapaibacterium sp. | reverse complement strand
GCGACGTACCGCGGATCACGATCCACGCATCGGCCGTACCCTGCAGGTTCTCGATCCAGAACGTCCCCCGATACGTGCCATCATGCACAAGGATCGTATCCCCCGGGCGCGCATCGCGCGCCGCGCGCGCAGGATCGGCATAGGTCTGGCTGGTACCAACGTGGAGCGTTGCCGCCGTCGCAAACAGCGTCGACAGCACAAATGCAAAACCGATGAGTAACCGCATGGTAGCTCCTTGGAAGGGCTGATACCCGCCAAACCACCGCAATAAACGCAAAACGCCGCTTTGCGAGTAACAAAGCGGCGTCGAGGTGCTCCGCAGCAGGGACTTGAACCCCGGACCCTCTGATTAACAGTCAGATGCTCTAACCAGCTGAGCTACTGCGGAATGGACTGCAAATATAGGGGTGCGGCTGAAAACCGCAAGGGGGCGTCGAGCAACGTAGATTTGTACCGTATGATCGTCCGCACCGATGCCATTGTGTTACACTCCCGCAAATACGGCGATACCAGCCGTATCGTCGTGCTGTATACGCAGGACCTTGGCAAAACGTCGGTGGTGGCCAAGGGCGTCCGCAAACCAACAAGCCAGTTCGGCAGCGCGCTGGAGCCGTTGTCGCATTGCCGCACGACGATCTACCACAAGCCGATGCGGGATCTGCATACGATCACGGCGGCCGAGACGCTGACGCCACGTCGTACGCTGCGCTCGTCGTACGACCATCTGAGTGCCGCCCTTGGCGTGTGCGAGACGGTGATGCGTACGCAACGCGAGGAGGAGCCGAATGCCGAGGTGTTCGACCTGCTCGCCGAAGGGCTTGCGCTGCTTGAGTCGTGCATTGCCCCCTACGCCGTAGGTGTGCAGATACGTCTGCAACTGGCCGACGTCATGGGATTCGGATTGCCCGACTGCGGACCGCCACCGACATCGATGGCCTGCGCCGTGCGGATGACAGATGGTCTGCTGCTGCATGCTAACCACGCCGGACAGAACAGTACCATCCGCATGGCAACGTCGGCCTATAACGTGCTGTATGCGGGAATCAGGAATGAGGCGGCTATGGTAACCAACGTCAACCAGGCAGACCAACTCGAAATCGAGGCATTCCTGTCGGCCTACTTTAGTCACCACCTTGATCGTCGCGTAGTTTCACGTACGTTCGACGTGATGCGGTAGGGTAACGTCAGAGGTATATTGCTGCTATGCTTTGGAACATTGCGCTAACGCTGTTCTTCGTTTTCCTGAACGGATTCTTCGTCGCCGCCGAATTCGCCATCGTCAAGGTGCGCGCCTCGCAGATCGAACTGCGTGCCCGTGATGGAAACGTCTTTGCCGGCATTGCCCGACATCTCCTGCAACATCTGGATGCCTATCTGTCGGCATCGCAGCTTGGTATCACGCTGGCCTCGCTCGGCCTTGGCTGGATCGGCGAACGTGTCGTATCCGAGATCGTGATCGACATCCTGGCCCTGATCGGCATCAACATTCCCGATCCTGTCGTACTGCATAGCATCTCGGGCACCATCGCTTTTGCCAGCATCACCGTCCTGCACATCGTCCTTGGCGAGATGGCCCCTAAATCGTGGGCCATCCGACGTCCCGAGGCCGTCACGCTGGCCGTGGCCCTGCCCATGCGCGCCTTCTATGCCACCTTCAAGCCCATCATCATCATGCTGAACAGCATGGCCAATGGCATGCTGCGTGCCATGGGCATCGAACCGGCCCCCGAACACGAAGTCCACTCCCCCGAAGAGATCCGCTACCTGATCAAAGAAAGCTCCAAGCAAGGGGCATTGGAAGTCTCGGAGCAGGAGCTGATCGAGAACGTATTCGAGTTTACCGAAACGACGGCCGGACAGGTGATGGTGCCACGAAGCAAGATCGTGGGCATCGACATCACGCAGGGACTTGACGATGTGCTGGAGCGCGTGATGGACGAGGGGTATTCGCGCATGCCGGCCTACCGTGGCACGATGGATACCATCGTGGGCATCGTCTATGCAAAGGACCTGCTGACGTTGATGCATCATAAGGACCTGATCCTTGTGCCGGACATCCTGCATCCTGCCTACGTGGTGCCGGAAGACGTACCGCTGAAGCGCCTGCTGCGCGATATGCAGCAGCGCCGCGTGCACATGGCCATCGTCCTTGACGAATTCGGTGGTACGGCAGGCCTGATCACGCTCGAGGATATCGTCGAAGAGATCGTGGGCAACATCCAGGACGAGTATGACGAGGAAGCTCCCGAGGTGAATGAAACCACACCCGATGAATTCATCCTGCTGGCATCGGTCCACATCGGCGATGCCAACGATACACTGCCGTATCCCTTGCCGGAGAGCGACGAGTACGAGACACTGGGAGGCCTGATAAACTCCCGCGCAGGCCGCGTCCCTGCCACCGGCGAAATCGTCACGATCGAACCATACGTATGCACCATCCTGGAAAGCACACCGCGCCGCGTCGAACGCGTACAGCTTCGCGTCGTGCTCTGATCGCCGTCAGCCTGTGCTGCACGGCCGCCCTCATCCTTGCTTCGTGTTCGACGGTCCCCGCCAAGGTGGCTGCCCTTCGGCCCTACGACGCACCTGCACCCGTCACCACAATGAAGGTGCCGTATCCGATCCTGTTGTTGCATGGACTTGGACAGAAGGCCGACGTGTGGGAGGGCGCTGGCATGACCTACTTCCGCAAGGACCTTGGTCTGTCCTTTGGCGGCACCCTGAAGTTCGACCGTCACCGGCTTGCACCGCTGCTTCGCAGCGGCCCAGCCGATGCGGACTTCTATACGGTGTCGTTCTCGAATCCGCACGACTCGATCAATGCCTGGCGCGACGAGCTCGAGCAGGCCATCCAGTATGTCCTTACGAATACGGGCGCGGAGCGTGTCATCCTTATCGGCTACTCCATGGGCGGTCTTGCCTCGCGTGCCTACCTAACGAAGCGCTATACCGACCATCATGTAAAGCGGTTGATCACCATCGGCACGCCGCATTTGGGCTCGCCCTATGCTCGCGCGTGGACGTGGCTGACGTCGATGCAGGACTGCGCCGCGTCGAACAATCCGCTGCTGAGCATCCCCTGCTCCACTGCCGTCAGCACCATGCAAAGCGTGCGCGGCGATGTACCCTTTGACGCCCCTGCCCTGCGCGACCTGCGGCGTCCGGAAGACGGCGGCACCTACCTGCGTGCCCTTGGCAAGTATGCGCATCCGCTCGACGTGGAGTACGTGAGCGTCGTGGGCGAGGTGGACATGTTCCAAGGCATTCGCCAGTTTAGCGAGGGCTGGATGCAGGAACTCCTCCGCAAGGCCATGGCCGTGACCGGTGGCGGCATGAGCGAGCTGTTCGAACCGGGCGACGGCGTGGTAAGCGCGAAGAGTCAGGACATCATGAACATCGAATACTTCGCCGCCGACCCCGCGCGCAAGCGTGCTGCCCGCACCGTCACCGTCGGCAGCGTCCATGTAGCCCACCTGCAGGAAAGCACCGAGATCCAACGCATCGCCCTTGACGAAAAGCCGGAGTTCAAAGGCGCCGAGATCATGCGCATCGGTGACACACCCGCCGTGATCGTCGACCTTGCCGATCACCTGCCATCGTTGTGCAGACTGCGCCTTGACATCCGCACCGACGCCGGTACCACGACAGTCGAGCCCGAACGCGGCGCCTCACAGCTGGTGCGCACCCGCGACGGCATCGTCTCGCGCTTCGTCGTTCCCCTTCCCGTCACTCAGCCAATGCTCGACGGACCCGTCTCCATCCGCATCACCATCACGAACTCGTACGGACATCGCACCACCGCGTCGAAGGACTGGTAGACCGCACCATCTCGAGACATCCTACAGGATAAGCCCACGCTTCAGCGTGGGCTTATCCTCGTGCGCAGCCCACGCTGAAGCGTGGGCTTATCCTTTTCCTCGAGGCCGCGTGGGCCGGCGGACATGATGCGCGTCGTGCGATGTCGGAAAAGCCCACGCTGAAGCGTGGGCTTATCCTCGTGCGCAGCCCACGCTGAAGCGTGGGCTTATCCTCGTGGCCGCGTGGTCCGGCGGACATGATGCGCGTCGTGCGATGTCGGAAAAGCCCACGCTGAAGCGTGGGCTTATCCTCGTGCGCAGCCCACGCTGAAGCGTGGGCTGCTATCCTCGTGGCCGCGTGGTCCGGCGGACATGATGCGCGTCGTGCGATGTCGGGAAAGCCCACGCTGAAGCGTGGGCTTATCCTCGTGCGCAGCCCACGCTGAAGCGTGGGCTTTTCCTCGTGCGCAGCCCACGCTGAAGCGTGGGCTTTTCCTCGTGGCCGCGTGGGTCGGCGGACATGATGCGCGTCGTGCGATGTCGGAAAAGCCCACGCTGAAGCGTGGGCTTTTCCTCGTGCGCAGCCCACGCTAAAGCGTGGGCTTATCCTTTTCCTCGTGGCCGCGTGGTCCGGCGGACATGATGCGCGCCGTGCGATGTCGGAAAAGCCCACGCTGAAGCGTGGGCTTTTCCTCGTGCGCAGCCCACGCTAAAGCGTGGGCTTATCCTTTTCCTCGTGGCCGCGTGGGTCGGCACGTATGACGTCACTTCCCTGGAC
>VFFB01000005.1 GCA_018882585.1 Candidatus Kapaibacterium sp. | reverse complement strand
GGGTAGGACCCCGAAAAACAGGCCGTGCAGTAGCCCGAGCATGCATCGTTCGGTACGGCATTCAGTAGTCCGTCCAACGACAGGTAGGCTAACGAATCCACGCCCAGTGCAGTTCCGATCTCTTGATCTGATCCGTAGTGGTTGGCAATCAACTCCTCGCGGCTGGGAAAGTCCATGCCATACATGCAAGGGTATTTGACAGGGGGCGAGGTGATGCGCAGGTGTACCTCGCGAGGCTTTGCCTCGCGGATCAGGTTGACCAAGGATCGACTCGTGGTACCGCGCACGATCGAATCGTCAATAACCACCACACGATAGTCCTCGATGATGCCGCGTACAACGTTGAACTTCGTCTTGACCTTGAACTCACGCTTATCTTGACCGGGAGCAATGAAGGTGCGTCCAACGTAGTGCGAGCGGATAAGGCCGATCTCGTAGCGCGACGCATTGCCGAGTTTCTCGTTCGAGCGTGCATAGCCGAGCGTCGCCGTATTACCAGAATCGGGAACGGCAATAACGACGGCCTTGTCCTCGGTTGTACCGGGAATCGGTGCCTCTTCGGCTAGAGTCTTGCCAAGCTTACGACGCACCTTGTCGACGGCATGACCAAAGATCTTTGAGTCCGGACGTGAGAAGTAGATGTATTCAAAGATGCAATGGTGCGGGCCTTCGGTGCGGGCATCATCGATGACGTGGGACGTGAATTCGCCGGTGCGAATCGTATGCTCGTCGATCACCACGATCTCGTTATGGGCCACATCACGGATGTATTCGGCGCTCAGAATGTCGAGGGCGCACGTTTCGGACGCAACCACATAGGCATAGCCTTCGTCGTGCTTGATGCGGCCAATACACAATGGACGGAATCCGTCGGGGTCGCGTGCGGCATACAACGCATGCTCCGAGAGCATCACCAGCGAATAGGCGCCCCGTGCAGTACGCACGGCTTCGCGGATTTGGTCGAGCTGCGTTGGCTGTTTGCTGCGAGCGATCAAGTGAAGAAAGACCTCGCTATCGGTCGTAGTCTGAAAGATCGCGCCTTGCCCCTTTAATGCATCCCGGAGCGTACGAGTGTTCGTAAGGTTGCCGTTGTGCGCCAGTGCCAGATTGCCGTTTGCGTAGTTGAACTGAAACGGCTGGATGTTGGCTATGGAGTTGCTGCCGGTAGTAGAATATCGGTTGTGACCAATAGCTGATCGACCTGGCAGCGTCGACGTAAACACATCGTGCTGTGAGAAGACATCCAACACAAGGCCTTCACCTTTGTGGATTCCGAAGCGGCTACGCTGCTTCGAAGCGTCGGTATACATGGAAACAATGCCCGCTGCTTCTTGACCTCGGTGCTGCAATGCATGCAGCGCGTAGTAGGCCATGGCGGAAGCTTGTGGGTGATTAAAGACGCCAACGATACCGCACATGTGGTGTTGTTCTGGGTAGGAGTGAAGGTTAGTCGGATTCGTTCATGTTGTGGAAGACATTCTGCACGTCGTCGTCTTCTTCGATGCGATCGATCAGCTTGATGACATCTTCGGTCTGATCGTCGGTAAGGTTGACGGTGTTGTTGGGAATGCGGCGAAGCTCGGCGTTCGAGACCGAGACGTTCGCAGTTTCCAGGGCGCGCTGCATAGCCACGAAGTCGGTGAACGCCGTGTAGGCGATCAATTCGTCGTCGACCTCCTGGATATCTTCGGCACCATTCTCGATCAACAGCATCTCGAGTTCATCGCGGTCGATACCGGCCATGGGAATGGTAAACACGCCTTTGCGGGTGAAAATGAACTCCAGCGAGCCCGACGTGCCAAGGGCACCGCCGAACTTGTTGAAGTATGACCGGACGTTGGCGACGGTGCGCGTTGGGTTGTCGGTAGCGGTTTCAATCCAGATGGCGACACCGTTCGGCCCATAGGCCTCGTAATTCACTTCCTGCAGGTCTGCCGCATCCTTTGCCGAGGCCTTCTTGATGGCATTCTCGACATTGTCTTTGGGCATGTTTGCCGCCTTGGCATTCTGGATGGCGGTACGCAGGCGTGCGTTCGTATCGGGATCTGGACCGCCTTGTTTTACGGCGATCGAAATCTCGCGTCCGATACGCGTAAACGCCTTCGACATATTCGCCCAGCGTTTTTCTTTGCGGGCGCGGCGGAATTCAAATGCTCTTCCCATGGGTTGGTCGTATTAGAGTTGCGATTCAAACAGTCGGTAGGTGCGGTAGAGCTGACCCTTCATGGTATGCGTCAAACCGCGGTTCATCATCTCGTTGTCTTCAAGGATCCACGATGCTTCGGCACCGATTAGGTTGTCGCGCTTGGCTCGTCGGGCGATCTCGGTGTAGAGTGCACCATCGATGCCGGTACGACGGAACTCCGGTAGCACACCAAGCACGATAAGTCGGATAAGCCGGATCTTCTTTCGCTTGGTAAGCAGATGGTAGAGTCCTGTAAGCAGGCCACCGCTTTTGTTATGACGGAAGCAGAAATTCACGTCGGGCACGGCAAGCAGGAATCCCGCTACCTTGCCGTGACTCTCGGCAATGAAGGCGTATTCGGGGTTGGCGATCTGCTTCAGGTCGGCGGCCAGGAAGTCGAACTCCTCGTTCGTCATCTTCACAAAGCCCCAGTTCTTTTCCCAGGCCGTGTTGTAGATATCGCGAAGCGTCTCGACATCGCGACGGAACTGGGCCTTATCCGTCAGGTTCAGGTTTCGGAAGGTTACACCGTTGCGTTCTTTCACGATATCGGACATCCGCGCTAGCTTCTCGTTCTGCCAGTCTTCGGTGTAGACCATGTAGGCGTACAGGTCCTTCACCTTGTCCAGCCCTGCCCCCTTGATAAGATCTTGGTAGTAGGGTGGGTTGTACGTCATCAGGATGACGGGCGGACCGTCGAAGCCATCGACAAGCAGACCCGTCTCGTCATTCATGGACGGGTTGACTGGGCCTCGGATGGCGGCCTTTCCTTTTTTCCGGAGCCATGCCTTGGCTGCATCGAAGAGTGCGTTGGCAACAGACTGGTCGTTGATGCACTCGAAAAAGCCGAAGAAACCGATTGTGTCTTGATGCAGCTCGTTGTGCCGCTCGTTGGTGATTGCAGCGATGCGTCCAACAACGGCGCCGTTTCGTTCCGCCAGGAACATCTGGAGTTCGGCGTGTCGGTAGAAGGGATTTACCTTCTGATTCAACAGCTTCTTGCGATCCATGATCAACGGCGGCACCCAGTTGGGATCGCCCTTGTAGAACAACCACTGCGCCTTGATGAAGGGCGTCGTGTCGTTGGCATCTAGTGCCCTGATGTGCAGGCTCATGACTGTCCCCAGTTTGCGAAGACACGAAAATACGTGGAAACGAGCAACGGTGGCGAGGGCTGTGGTTCCACCCCGCCTAGGTATTTTGACGCATCACCCCACGTGGAGAAAACGACGATGCACCGACTGTTTGCTGCATGTGTGCTGCTTGCTCTTTACCTTGGAGCAGCACTGCCCCTTTCTGCCGGCGAACTAGCCGATCGTTTTAGGAAGGATGCCGAACGGCTGCACAAGGCCATCATGAACGATAACGAGCTGTGGCCACTCATGGCCGAGTTCTGCGATATGTATCCTAAGCGTCTGGGTGGGACCGAGAATCTTGAGCGAGGCATCGACTGGATCATCGCCCGCATGCAAAAAGAAGGGTGGAAGGTTCGTACCCAGCATACCATGGTGCCGAACTGGAAACGCGGTCCCGAATCGCTCGTTATGAATGCTCCCATCAAACGCACGATGCCCGTGTTGGGGTTAGGGGGCAATGTTGGAACCGGAGGTAAACCCCTGACGGCGAAGGTGCTGGTGGTGAAATCGTTCGACGAGCTTAAACGACGTCAGGCTGAAGCCAAAGGACGCATCGTGGTCTGGAACGTGGAATTCACGACGTACGGCCCCACCGTTGCCTACCGATACAATGGCGCCTCCGAAGCCGCCCGCTACGGTGCCGTGGCGTCACTGGTGCGCAGCGTAGGTCCGTATGGTATCCAAACGCCACATACCGGGGGAATGGGCTATAACGACTCGCTACCCAAGATCGCCTCGGCCGCCATCACGATCGAAGATGCCTTGCTGCTGCAGCGAATGCAGGACCGTGGGCAGGAAGCTGAACTGACGCTGACGATGGAGGCGCACTGGGAGCCCGACGCTCCAAGCCGCAACGTGATCATCGAGATCCCCGGTCGTGAACTGCCCAATGAAGTGGTTGTGATGGGTGGCCATATCGACTCGTGGGACGTGGGCACCGGCGCCATGGACGATGCAGGCGGATGCTTTATCACGTGGCGTGCCCTTGTCCACATGCGCAACCTTGGACTGGTGCCAAAGCGGACGATCCGCGTATGCTTCTGGACGAATGAAGAGAACGGCCTTCGGGGCGGTACAACGTATTCCGATAGTACCATGAACGAGAAGCACTTCATGGCCATGGAAAGCGATGGAGGTACCTTCAAGCCCGTTGGCTTCAGCACCAGTGCTACGGGCAAACTGCGTTCAGACCTCGAAGATGTTTCCACGCTGCTCAACATCGTCGGCGCCTCGTCGCTGCGCGACGGCAGCGGCGGTGCCGATACGTCGCCGCTGCACCGCCGTGGCGTCGAAGTGATGGAGCTTGTGACCGAAGGCAATTACTTCTGGTATCACCATACGGATGGCGACACGCCTGATAAGCTCATACCCCGGGAAATGCAGGAATGCGCCTACTCGATGGCCGTCATGGCATGGGCCTGCGCCAACATGTAACGCAGGTTACTTTCCGGCAAAGGTCACAGTAAGTGTGACTTCCTTGCCGCCACGAAGTACGACGACCTTGGCCGTATCCTGTGGCTTGTATGTTCCGAGTGAGGCCATCAGGTCGTAGATGTTCTTGATCGCCATGGCGTCGATCTTCGTGATCACATCGTCGCCTTGCAGGCCCGCCTTTTCGGCTGCCGAACCTGCGCGCACACCCGTGATCTTCAGTCCGTTCGGATCGTCGGAGTAATCCGGGATCACGCCCAGTGACACCTTAAGGGCAATGCTGCCACTCTGTGTCTTGCTCGGTTCCGGCTTGATAAAGTCGGGTCGGTCGTCGGCATTCGCAATGTCGCGCGCAGCGCGTTCGGCCATGGCAACAACGGCTGCCGTACCGTCGGCGTTGATCTTGTCCCACGTGTCCGACGGACGATGGTAGTCCGAGTGCAGACCCGTAAAGAAGAACAGCACGGGAATGTCCTTCGAGAAGAACGACGAATGGTCGCTTGGACCCAAACCGTCGGCCGTGGTCGAGACCGTGAGTCCGGCATAGGCCTTGGCAGAGTCGACAATAGCTGGCCACTTCGACGATGTGCCGTAGCCTTGGACGTTGACCTTGTTGTCTTTCAGTCGGCCGACCATATCCAGGTTGATCATCGAGACCACATCCGAGAGCGGAACGGTTGGCGTCGACACCCATGCCTTGCTGCCGAGCAGACCTTTTTCTTCGCCGCTGAATCCCATGAAGAGAACGCTGCGCCGAGCGGGATTCTTGGCAAACCGTGCGGCAAGCTCAAGGACGGCCGATGTGCCCGATGCGTTGTCGTCGGCTCCGTGATGCACATCCGGCTCGCGCGAAGCGGCCAGCGAGTTCTCGTCGCCCATGCCAAGGTGATCGTAATGCGCGCCGATCACCAGGTACTGTCCCTTCAGTGCCGGATCAGTTCCTTCGACCATGCCAACGATGTTCGACGTTTCGCTTTCCTGTAGAACAACGTCGGTGCTGACAGTTGCCGTGGTGCGTGTCAGCGCAAACGACGCCGGCTTCTTCTCCCTGTTGATCGCGGCCTCGGCAACGAACATCGACGTTTCCTTGGGCGGGAAGATGCGCGCACACGGCGTGCGTCGCACCTGCACGGCCACGATGCCCGAATGTGCACCCAGACGATCCAGGCCGAAGCGTGCCAGCACGTCCGACGAGTCGCCCTGTTCGTTCACAAAGCAGACTGCTACGGCACCTTTCTCGCGCGCCAGCGTCGCCTTGGCGCGTAGCGCTCCATGCTGCGTAAAGGCGTCGTCCTTCTCGGCCCACTTGGGCAGGCCGCGCAGCACGATCACCACTGCCCCCTTCACGTCGATGTTGGCGTAATCGTCATAGTTCTTGTCTTTGACCGACAGACCATAACCGGCAAAGACAACCGGTCCGGAAACACTGCGTGATTCGGTCCACGCATAGGGTTGGTAGTCGACACCCAGTTTCCAGGAGATCTTGGTCGGCTTTGTCATCTCGAGCGGTACGCCGGGACGTTCCACCACGACGTCGAAGTTGACGGAGTTCTTGGGTCCGAGTGCTGCCGCCGTTGTCATCGTGAAAGGATATCGATAACCCTTCGTACCCATGGGCTTCAGGCCGGTCGACGTGAACGTGCGTTCAAGGTAGGTGGCTGCCTTCTCGATCCCGTCGGTACCGGGGGCACGTCCGGCATACTCGTCCGACGACAGGATGCGAACGTGTTCCAGGATGCGTTGTCCTTCGGGCGTGGTGGCCGTCTGTGCCAATCCCGTAACGGGTATCAGGACGACAAGGGCGACAAGAAGGTTTTGGAGGGGGCGGCGGGCTTGCATGGACTTGGCTTGGTATGTTTGTTGTCCCGGAAAATTACGCATGCAAGCAACGATACGATCACTGGCTTCCGACACGGCGGTGTATGGCGTAAGCTCCGTCATACAACGCTTCCTGACGTTCCTGTTGACGCCGCTGTACACGAACTATCTCACCAAGGGCGAGATAGGCGACGTGACGGCGATCTATGCCATGATCGCCTTTGTGAACATCGTGTACTCGCTGGGTCTGGAGCCTGCCTATATGCGGTTCTTCGACCGCAATGACGCGGCAGCGTCTACACGCGTGTTCGGAACGGCCTATCGCATCGTATTCCTGCTGGGACTCGCCGTCACGGCCCTGACCATGCTGTTTGCCTCGCCAATCGCCGCATCACCATGGCTGCAGCTGCAAGGTAACGCAAGCACGCTGGTCATGACGGCGGCGTTGATCCCCTTGATCGATGCATTGATATTGCTGCCGTTCGCACGACTGCGCATGCTGCGCAAACCCAAACGCTTTGCCATGCTGCGGTTGTTCAACGTTGTCGTCAACGTCATCCTCAATGTCGTCCTTGTGATCGTCCTTGGCTGGCGCGTCCAGGGTGTTCTGTGGGCAGGCGTTATCGCATCGGCGATGACCTTGCTGTTGCTTATGCCGGACATCTTGGAGGCCTTGCGAGGTTCGTTTGACCGCGCAATGGCCATCGACATGCTGCGCTTCGGACTCCCCACCGTGCCCTCGAATCTGTCGTCGATCATGGTGCAGGTTGCCGACAGACCTATCATGCTGCTGCTGATGGGCAACGCGGCAGTGGGAATGTATCAGACGAACTTTCGACTGGCCATACCGATGATGCTTGTGGTAACGGTCTTCGAATACGCCTGGAAGCCCTTCTACTTGCACCATCGAGACGACCCGCAGGCGAAAGATCTCTTTGTTCGCGTGTTGACGCTGTTTACCGTGGGTTGTGGCATCGTGTTTCTTGGCACATCACTGTGGATGCCCTACATCGTCAAGCTTCCATTCATCGGTGGTCGCTTCATCAATCCGGAATACTGGAGCGGTCTTGACATCGTTCCGATTATTCTGTTCGCCTACTTCTTCAATGGCGTGTTCGTGAACCTGGTGGCCGGCTTTCACATCACGAAGCGGACTGGGTACTTTCCGATCGTCACGGGCATTGCTGCCGTCGTAAGCGTTGTGGCCACATACCTGCTGGTGCCGGTGATGGGAATCGAGGGGGCAGCATGGGCAAAGGTCGCAGCCTACGTAGTCAGCGTCATTGCCATTGCCATTCCGTTGTCGCGGATATATCCGGTCCGTTACGACGTTGTCCGCGTCGGCGCGGCCGTAGCATGTGCCGGCATCATCTACGCAGTGGTGCATGCGCTTCCGCCCCACGACACCATACAAATCGCCGCTCGACTCGTTGCCATCCCGCTGTATCTGGTCGTTCTGATGGCCGTGGGTGTGATCGGCGTGTCCACACTACGGTCGATGCTGCCGTCAAGGTTTATCCAACGTTCCTGACCGAAGGACCATGATCATGATGCGACCCCTGCAACGACTGCTTCTGCCGCTTTGCGCTCTCGTCATGCTCTACGGCTGCGCCAGCAACGCGCCAACATCAGATGCAGCGCTTGCGCCGCAGGACCGCAAGGCCTACATGCTGCTGCGATATGCCGACCCTGCTACGGGACAGATCCCCGAAGACGCTCGACAGCAGGAGCGGCATCATGCTGCGTCAATGCCCGGCGCATACGGAACGGTGAAGGCAGCCGAAGCACTGCAACAGGAAACGTGGATGCTGCGAGGACCCTGGAACATTGGCGGACGTACGCGTGCGTTGTTCGTCGACCCTGCCGACGAACGTCTGGTGATCGCCGCGGGCGTGAGCGGCGGCGTGTGGCGCAGTACGGACAATGGTACGTCATGGACAAAGGTCACTCGCCCCGATCAGTTGCACAGCGTGACTTGCATTGCTCATGATCCGCGACCGGGCAAGGACAACTTGATGTTCTACGGTACAGGCGAGATCTACGGCAACTCTGCAGGGATCACCGGCGACGGTATCTACAAGAGCACGAACAAGGGTCTATCCTGGGAACCGATCGCTGCTACCGTTACCGGCCAGGCACCTTCACAGGGCGACTTCGCCTACACCTGGCGCATCTTGGTGCATCCCACGTCGACCGACACCGTGTTGTTCGTCGCCTCGGCCGAGAACGGTGTCCTTCGCAGCACCAACGCCGGACGCACCTGGACAACGTCGCTTGGCAGTACAAGTCTGTTCAGCGAGGTCTACTGCGTGTCCGACGGTACACTCTACGCAACCCTGAGTTCAAATACACGATTTGCCAATCAGACGGCGTCTCGCCGAGGGATCTTTCGCAGTACCGACGTTGGTGCAACATGGCAGGAGATCTCGCCGTCGTTCATGCCCGCGACAACACGACGCATCGTGTTGGGCATTGCCCCCTCCGACCCGAAACAGATCTATGCTATTGCCGAAACGCCCAATGCAGGCACCATGGGCAAGTTTCTGCTGCGTGATGGTGAGCGCACCGAGTGGCATTCGATCTGGAAGTATCATGCCGACCGAGGCTGGGAAGACCGCAGTGCCGCGTTGCCACTGTTCGGAGGCCGGTCGGGCGACTTCTTCTCGCAAGGCGGCTATGACCTTGTGTGCAACGTTTCGCCCTTCGACACCAACGTTGTCGTGGTAGGCGGTACGAACCTCTACACCACATCGAACGGCTTTGTAAACAACTCTACAAATGCCTGGATAGGGGGCTACGGAAAACCAAGTGCTGCCGAGACCTTTCCGTCGTACCCCGAGCATCACCCGGACCAGCACGATGTCGTGTTTTCGACAAAAGAGCCCTTGCGGATGTACAGTGCGAACGACGGTGGCGTGCAGATGACGCGCGACGTGCGGGCCGATACCGTGGTGTGGACGTCGCTGACAAACGGCTACATCACCACGCAGCACTATGCCATTGCCATCACCGATCTTACCGGCGACGCACGTATCATGGGGGGCATGCAGGACAATGGGACGTTCTCGACGTCGACGTTCGAGCAGACGCAGCCGTGGGAGCGCCGTGGTGGCGGCGACGGATCCTACTGCAGCTACATTCAGAAGGGCCGCGGCCTTGTTGTGTCTACGCAGAACGCACGTATCCGTCGCGTCGTCCTTGACAGCAACGGCACCGAGGTGGGGCGTGGCCGCATCGACCCGATCGGCGGAACGGACTATCTGTTCATCAATCCGTTCGCCGTCGACCCTGTAGATGAGCGGTTCCTTTACCTTGCCGGTGGCCGCATCATGTGGCGGAACAACAACCTGCTGGAGATGCCACTTGGTGGCGACGATTCGACGCTTGTGAACTGGGACTCGTTGCCGCAGACGCGTCTGGCGTCCGGACAGATTTCGGCCATCGCCGTCTCTCGCAATCCCTCGAACGTCGTCTGGTACGGCACGTCCAACGGCGGCATCTACAAGCTGCTGAATGCGAGCAGCAAGGACGCTACAGTGGTGCGGGTCGACAGCGCGCTGCCCAACGGTGCGTACGTCAGCAACATTGCCATTGATCCGTCGAACGGCGATCACGTTGTCTTCACATTCTCGAACTACAACTTCCGCAGTGTCTTTGCCACTACCGATGGTGGAGCAACGTGGTCTGACGTCTCGGGCAACCTGGAGGGTCCCAATGGTTCGGGGCCGGCCGTCAACTGGGTTACGATCCTTCCACGGCAGGACGGCCGCTTGTACGTCGTTGGGACGTCGACAGGGCTGTACTACACGGCGGAACTCAACGGCACATCGACGGCGTGGGCTGCTGCCGCTGCACGTGACATCGGCAACGTACCGATCGACATGGTGGTGTCGCGTCCGCAGGACGGTATGATCGCCGTTGGCACGCACGGCTATGGCGTATTCAGTGGCACCATCGATGAGGTTCCCGTGCGCCCGTCGGCGCCGACACTGCGAACACCGTCAGACGCTGTCTTCAACGTTCCTGCCCGGCCCGAGTTCCGGTGGACGTCCGTGCCCAATGCAGTGTCGTACCGACTCGAGATCGCTCGCGACAAGGTCATGCAGGATATGGTACGGGTGGTCGACAACATCTTGGCCGACTCCGTCGCGACGATTGCGCTCGAGGCGGACTTCACAACGTATCACTGGCGCGTGACGGCCTTTGGCGTGGGCGGTAAGAGCGAACCTTCGGACGTGTGGTCCTTTACGTCGGTCGTTGGTAAACCCACGCTCACAGCACCTGCCCCGGGTGCGAAGGACGTTCCGACGTCGGCTGCTGTCCTTGCTTGGAATCAACTTCGCGGTGCCGACACCTACGAGTATCAGCTTGGAGCAACCATTACCATCAGCACGGTCTTGAAGGATGGACGTGGGGCCGACACCACGGCAACGCTGAGCGGTCTGGAGCCAGGCAAGCGTTACTTCTGGCGTGTGCGTGGCCTGCGCGATGGCGTTGCGGGCGAGTGGACGACGGCGCGGAACTTCACGACGGACGGCGTTGCCAGTGTGAGCGATATCGACGCTGCGCCGTTCAGCATCGTGCCGAATCCGGCAGCAGACCACATCGACATCACCGGTGTGGCCGGAACGGTAACCTCCATGGTCGACATCCTCGACGCGCAAGGTCGTGTTGTCCTGCGTCACGACGTCGCCAATGGCGTTCGCATCCACATCAAGCAGTTGCCCGCAGGGTCGTACAGCGTCCGCTGCGCGGCCGAAGGCCGCGTATATACGCTGCCCCTTGTCATCATGCGGTAGCGTACGATGGGCTATTTTGCGGCATGTCCATTACCACCAACATTCAGTCCGTCCAACGTCGGATCAACGATGCCTGCATGCGCTGTGGACGTGACCCCGAGACCGTAACACTGGTGCTGGCCACCAAGACGGTCGACAGTGAGCGTCTGCGAGAGGCCTACGAGGTCGGAGCTACCGCCTTTGGCGAGAATCGCGTGCAGGAGGCATTGCCCAAGTACGACGAGTTGTTGGACCTTGACATCGAGTGGCATTTTATTGGCCATCTGCAGACGAACAAGGTGCGCGATGTACTGAAGTTTGCCACCTGCATTCAATCGGTCGACCGGCAGTCGCTTGTCGATGAACTCGATGCCGAGTGTGAGCGCCGCGGCGAGGGCGTAGACATCCTTGTCGAGGTCAACGCCTCGGGCGAGGCGAGCAAGCACGGCTGCGCCGTCGACGCGGTCGACGAGCTGCTGGAGTACATCCAGGAACGCGAGTGGCTGAACGTGCGGGGTTTCATGACCATCGGTGCGATGAGCGACGACGAAACCGTCGTGCGCGCAAGCTTTGCGCGGCTGCGCGCCATCCGTGATCGGGCGATAGCTCGGGGGTTGGTACCGAGCGATGCCGTGCATCTGTCGATGGGCATGTCGAGTGATCTGGACATCGCTATCGAGGAAGGATCGACGATGGTACGAGTGGGTTCTGCCATCTTTGGCGAACGAACGTAACGGCGGCGCCAATGCATACGTTTGATTTTCTGGACGAGCTCGTCATCATTTCGGCCATGGCCATTCTGGTCATCGTCGTCTTTCAGCGTTTGCGCTTACCGGCCATCATCGGTCTGATCGCAACGGGCATTATCCTTGGCCCGAGCGGTGCCGGCATCGTTGTACAGAACGACGTCATCGCCACACTGGCCGAGCTTGGCGTGATCCTACTCCTGTTTACAATCGGCCTTGAGTTCTCGCTCAACGATCTGCGTAGCATGCGTCGCATTGTGCTTGCCGGCGGATCGTTGCAGGTGTTGCTCACATCGTTGCTGAGCGGGGTTCTTGCTGCGTTGGGATTGGTGGCCGTAGGTGTCGATGCATCTGTCAACACGTTGATCTTCATCGGCCTGACGGTAAGCGTCAGCAGTACGGCCATCTGCGCCAAGGTGCTAAAGGAGCGTCGCGAGCTCAGTTTGCCGCACGGTCGTGCCTCGATGGGCATCCTGCTCTTCCAGGACATCATCATCGTTCCGTTGATGATCGTCATTTCATTGCTTGATCAGAACGCTAATGTCACCACGGCCGACATTGCGCTGCGCATCGGCACGTTCATCGGATTTGGGACGGCCATTGCCGTCGGACTTCGTTTGTTGCTGCCGCGCCTTACCCGTTTTGTCTCGCTGGCGTCTGCGCAGGAGGTCTTGATCCTTGGTGCCCTCGTCATATGTTTTGGTGCTGCCTACATCACCTCGCTTGTAGGCATGTCGATGGCCTTGGGTGCCTTCATGGCCGGCGTCATCACGGCAGGAACCGACCAGGGACATCGCATAGGTCGTGCAGTCGAGAGTATGCGTGATGCATTCACGAGCATCTTCTTCATCTCGGTCGGTTTGTTGCTCGACATCAACCCGACGTTACTTGTGCCAACCGTAGTGGGTGCCGTCGCCGTCGTCATTGTTAAAGCACTCGTTGTAACGGCCGTGTTGCGCGCGCTTGGCTGCTCGATACGTGTTGCCATGCTTGCCGGTGTCGTGCTGGCACAGATCGGCGAATTCTCATTTGTACTTGCCGAGTCGGGACTGAAGAGTGGCCTCATCACGAATGATGGCTTTCAGGCTATGCTACTGGTCATCATCGTCACCATGACATTAGCCCCGTTGCTCATCAGCGCGGCCCCACGTCTTGTCGAGCGTGCCGTCCCAAGGTCATCCTTTGCCCCATTATCGACCTTTTCGCAGGGGGCATCGAAGCCGCTTGAAGTGATGGCGACGCCAAATGTTGTGATCATCGGCTATGGCGTGCATGGGCGGAACGTTGCCCGCGTCCTTGATGCAACGGCGATACCCTACCGCGTGATGGAGATGAGCAGCCAGACGGTCGAGAAGTGTCGGAAGCAGGGCGTGCCAATAGTGTATGGTGATGCAACCGATCTGGAAGACCTGCAGTTGGCGGGACTGCAGCACGCCAATTCTGTCATCATTGCCATCAGCGACCAATCGGCAGTGGCCATGGCAACAACCATCATCCGCAGGGCACGGCCGGACATTTTTGTGATAGCGCGGACGCGATATGCACGTGATGTCGAGGCAATCTCGAAGGCCGGAGCCGACGTAGTGGTCACCGAGGAGTACGAATCATCGATTCAGGTCTTCATTGCACTGCTACAACATCTTGGTGTAGAAAGCGACGTAATAGTCGAGCAGGAATCATTGATGCATTCGCATCGTTATGGCGTGCTTGGTCGAATCACAGATGCTGCACGCGAACAAGCATGACATCCAATTATCCCGTCGTCTCCATCATTGGCATCGCCGGCACCATGGGCAGCGCCTTGGCTGCACGCCTTCGGCGTGCAGGTTTCGTCGTCCATGGCTATGATCCGCAGCTGCCTGCCGACGGCAGCTACCTTCATGCAACGGCGGCCGACTCGGTACGAGCGTCGACCATTGTGATACTTGCCGTCCCCTACACAGTTGAACAACAGATCGGCGGTGACCTTGCCGACGTGCTGAGCGACCATATCATCGTCAGCATGACCAATCCGCTGACGCCAACGCTCGACGACGTTGTTACCCCCGACCACGACAGTGCGGCCGAGCAGTTGGCACGAGCCATTCCGCATGGTCGCATCGTCAAAGCGCTCAATACGATTGGTGCGGCCGCGTTGCAGCACGATGCGTCAATCATGGACACCTTCGTTGCGTCGGACGACCGCGAGGCCGCAGGCGTCGTCGAGACAATGATCACAGCCATCGGCTTTCGCCCGTGGTATGCCGGCAAACTCATCTACGCCCGAACGCTCGAGCGCATGACGGCCCTCATCATCGGCGTCTCCATGCGCTACAAACTCTCGGGCGCCGTCGGATGGAGCGTGATGCACGAGGGATTGTAGGGGCGCGGCATGCCGCGCCCTTGGTTAACACGTATGGGGCGCGGCATGCCGCGCCCCTACATACCCGCCCGGCACGTGCGTGCAACTCTCCTCGCGCAGGTTCGTACCTTGCCCCCTGTATGCACATCATCCTTGCCTTGTTGCTTGTTGTGACGGCGCTGCCGGCACAGAATGACGGACGTGTCATGTACACGGGTACGATCGTTGATTCGGCCACCGGAGCGGGTATCAGCGGTGCGTCGATACGCGTGGCCGGTACGAGCATGGGAACGTATGCTGGAAGTCGCGGTACGTTCCGGCTGCCGCTGCCGCCGGGGCCGCATGTCCTCGAGGTGCGAAGCATCGGCTATGGCGAGGTGCGGCAATCCATAGATCCAGCGTCGACGACGCTACGTATCGCCTTGCCAGTGTCGGCCGTCGATGCACGCATTGTGAAGGTTCTGGGTGATATCTCGGCCCAAGAGGTGGTGCGCCGTGCAACGGCTCGACGTGACGTGAATGCAAAACGCATCACCACGCTGGAACGCAACCTGTATAGTAAACTACGCGTCGATGCCAAGAACAAGGGCTTGCTCGCCGACAAGGAAGATGATGCCGGCGTGATCACGGAGACGTTCTCACGCGTGTATGAGCAGCGTCAGCCGGCCCCGGGAAAGAAGCAGACGATCATCCTGCAGCGTCGGCAGACAAAGAACATTTCGGCGGCGTCAAACCTTGCCGTGTTCGACGAAGAGTTTGATGTATCGCAGGACAACTTCGAGCTGCTCAATGTAAAGCTGACGTCACCACTGAGTCCTGCCGCACTGGACGACTACAACTTCACCATCGTGAACAAACGTCAACTCGGAACGTATCTGGCCTACGAACTGTCATTTGCACCGAAGTCCCGTCTGTTCCCGGGTTTCGAAGGCACGATGACGATCGTTGATGGCTCATATCAGCTTGTCGAATCCGACTTCGCGCCCACGCAGGAAACAGCGATTCCCTTCATTAAGGGCTTTCGTATCAAGACGCGGTACGAACAAGTTGCCGACAGTATCTGGGTGCCGGCGTATCAGGAGCTTTCCGGCAAACTCCGACTGAAGATCATTGCCGGGCTTGCAGACCTCGAAGTAGGTGCTGCCGCAACGTCGTGGCTTCAGGATGCCAAGGCCAATCAGCCCATTGATGACTCGATATTCAAACGACAAACAAAGCCTGCAGATACTAGTGGCGGAGCAGTCAGTGTCGAGGCCGGTGGAGGTGCCGTCACTGCATCGGCAAGTCTGCGTTCCAACGTCACCGTGATGCCCGACGCGGACTCTGCAAAGTCTGAATACTGGGACAAGCATGCCTTTGCCGAACTCAGCGAACAGGAGCGTGAGACGTATCGTAAACAGGACAGCATCGCAGCAGACACGACCAAGAAGACCTCTCGTTCAGACAGTGCAGCACGCCGATCTGCCATCGGCCTGTTCAGCATGTCGCTCGGTCCGGTCAATCTCGGCATCAATCCACTGATCAACCGCACCGGTGTCACAGGCGTTATGTACGGCGCTCAGCTCGAGGTAAACTCCAAGCCAGTTCGCGTTCTGGGCGCAGCATCCTTTGGTGAGCAAGGCACTCGCGCCGGTTCCGTCGACGTGCGCGTGCCGATCGTCGGCGGGCGCAAAGCCTCTGTTGACGCCGCAGCGCGTGTCTTCAGCGACATCTATTCCATCCAGGCAAGTCGCGATATCCTGCAGCGGTTCAGCAACCTGAATTTGTCGAACCTGCTCTATGCCGACTATGCCGACTTCTATCGTCGCGATGGCTTCGATGTCGGCGTCAAGGCATCTCTGGGCGAATTCTCCCTGGCCCTGCTTGCCGAGTCTTCGAGGCATTTCACCATGCCCCTTATCGAGACCTTGAACAGGGAGCAGGTGGTGCCGAATGACGGAGCCTACCGAACGTTGTTTGCCAGTATTGGCACCGGTGAGGAGAACCCGCTTGCATCGCTGCTTGGCGGGGGACGTACGATCAACGGATCGGTTACGGTAGGCTACGGCGAACAGGTTCCGAACTCGAATGCCTTCCGGTCGGTATCGGCAAACCTTGCTCTACGGCTCAATACCTTCGACGTAGGCTACAGTCCCATGCGTCTTGACCTTGCCCTGAACGCTGGCTGGACATCCGCCAACACGCCACGACAGTATCAGTATTCTGCCATGCGCCGATATCCAGTGTTCGGCATGGCAACCGACATGATGACGATTCCCATCAACAGGTTAGGGGGCACGGAGTTTCTGAGGGTGCATGCCGAGCACAACTTTTCGGACCTGTGGTGGCGCGCCATTGGGCTGCCCACGTATAACGGACGTGGACTCGACCTGCTGGCTACCGGTGCGGCTGCATCGTACGTACAACGAGGCATTCCCTTGGCAACGGCCTTCCGCTCGACCGACGGCTGGTACACCGAGGCCGGCTTTGCTCTTGCGCGCATCCCAAGCTTTATCAGCGATCTGTTCTTCCTGCGTGTTGACATGCGCTGGCCCGTTGGCCCCATCGCAAGACCCGCTGGAACCTTCGGCTGGAGCGTCTCCATAAGCAGTCCGCTGTTGTAGGGGTGGGGCGGGGGGCGCAACACGCATTGCGCAAAGTGCGTTGCGCAAAGTGCGTTGTGCATATCGCTGAATGGCTACGTACAACATTTGACCGGCCATGAGCCGTATCTTTGCAGTCTATGTTCGACCCACAAAAAGCACAGACCCAGGAACTCCGCGAGCGCGTGGACCAATTGCGGAGGTTCCTTTGACATCGATCGCAAGCGCGACGAGATAGCCGAACGCGAAATGATGTCGCAGGCGCCCAACTTCTGGGACGACCAGACCAAGGCGCAGGCCGTGATGCAGGAGATCGCCACCCGCAAGGACTGGGTGGGAACCTGGGAATCCGCCACCACTGCCGTCGATGACGTTCAGGCGCTGATAGAACTGGCCGACGAAGCCGAAGACGAATCGATGGAAGCCGAGATCGTGGCCGAGCTGGTGCGATGTCAGACCGCCGTCGATGAACTCGAACTGCGCAAGATTCTGTCAGGTACCGACGACGACCGTAATGCCATTCTGACCATCAATGCCGGCGCCGGCGGTACCGAAGCCCAGGATTGGGCCGAGATGCTGCTGCGCATGTACACGCGCTGGGCCGAGAAGAAAGGCTTTCAGGTCTTCCTTGCCGACGAGCAGGAAGGCGATACCGCGGGCATCAAGTCGGGCACGCTCGAGATCAAAGGCAAGTACGCCTATGGCTATCTGAAGGCCGAAAACGGCGTCCACCGACTGGTCCGCATCAGCCCATACGATTCCAATGCCCGCCGCCACACGTCATTCGCATCGGTCTTTGTCTATCCCGAAGTCGAAGACGACGTCGAGATCGAAGTCAATCCCGCCGACGTCGAGATGGATACGTTCAGGTCAGGGGGCAAGGGTGGACAGAACGTAAACAAGGTCGAAACGGCCGTGCGTCTGCGCCACATTCCTTCTGGTATCGTTGTGGCTTGCCAACAGGAACGCTCGCAGCTGATGAACCGCGAGCGCGCCATGAAGATGCTCAAGAGCCGCCTGTACCAGAAGCGCCGCGAAGAGGAAGAGGCTGCCAAGGCAGCCATCGAAGGCACCAAGAAGAAGATCGAGTGGGGCTCACAGATCCGCTCGTATGTCTTCCAGCCGTACACCATGGTGAATGACCATCGGACAGAAACGAAGATCAACGATGTGCACCGCGTGATGGATGGCGACCTGGACGAACTTATCAAGGCCTATCTGCTGCTCGAGGATCAGCTGAACGCATGATTCCGGCGAACGTCATCGAGCGCCTGCGTTGTGCCGACCATGTGGTGGTACTGACAGGTGCCGGCGTGAGCGCGGAAAGCGGCGTAGCAACCTTCCGCGATCCCGATGGACTGTGGGCGAAGTTTCGTCCCGAGGAACTTGCCAGCATGACGGGCTTCCTGGCCAACCCCGAGCGCGTCCGCGACTGGTATGCCCACCGTCTGCACGTGGTGGATTCGGTCGAGCCCAATGCCGGTCACCACGCACTGGCAGCGCTCGAGCGGTTGGTTCCGTCGTTCACGCTGGTGACGCAGAATGTTGACCGCCTGCACCAGCGCGCAGGTTCAATGAACGTGCTCGAAGTGCATGGTAATCTTGTTGAGAACCGCTGCAACGACTGCGGCTGGATCGACGATGCGCATCAGGCCGAGCTGCAATGCAAGACATGCTTTGGGCCGATGCGCCCCAACGTTGTGTGGTTCGGCGAAGACCTGCCGCATGACGTGTGGGTGCAGGCCGAGGAGGCGACACGTCGTGCCGACGTGATGTTCAGCATCGGCACCAGCGCACAGGTATATCCCGCAGCGGGCTTGCCGTATCTTGCCAAGGACCACGGAGCCTTCGTGATCGAGGTAAATCCCGATAGCACCGAGCTGACGCCGTATGCACACGCGCATCTGCGCGGGCCAAGCGGCGTTATCCTTCCGGAACTCATTTCGGAACTGACAGCAGCATGAGCGCGATCATCGGTATTGGAACAGACATCACCGACGTAGCACGCATCAAGCGCGCCTACGAGGAGTACGGCGAGCGTTTCCTGAAGCGCGTCTTCACGCAAACCGAAGTCGACTACTGCGAGCGTTTTGGAGATACGAAGTTCCTGCACTACGCGGCACGGTTTGCCGCAAAAGAGGCATTCTCGAAAGCCATTGGAACGGGGCTGCGCGATGGCTTTGCGCTGAACAGCGTTGGCATCCGCAACGAACCATCAGGTAAGCCCGTGATGGAACTTCGCACGTTGATGCTCGAACGCTGGGGTCAGTACATCGTCCACGTCTCGCTGAGTCACACGGCCGATGTTGCCCTGGCCGTCGTCGTTATCGAAGCACAATCCTGAACAACCTCCATGCTGCCTTCCATCTATCGTCCAACCGAACCGTTTACCCTTGGACTCCTTGGCGGAGGACAGCTTGCCAAGATGACGGCGCAGGAGGCCTTCAAGATGGGGCTTCGTGTTGCCGTGATCGAACATGGCGAAGGGTCGCCCGCAGGCGTCATGACGAAGCTCGACTTCCCTAACGGCTGGAAGGATGCCGCCGATCTTGACGCATTCATTACGGCAAGCGACGTTGTGACGTTAGAAAACGAGTTTATCGATCCCGATATCCTTGATGCGATCGCTGAACGTCGGCTGGTCTTTCCGGCGCCCGACACCATGCGGTTAGTCCAGGACAAGTTCACGCAGAAAGAGACGTTCTCGGCCGCCGGCATACCCATGGCACGATTCGCTGCCATTTCGTCAAAGCAGGATCTGTACGACTTTGGCGCCGAACATGGATATCCGTTCGTTGCTAAAACACGCAAGTATGGCTATGACGGCTACGGCAACGCAACGATCAAGCGTGATACCGAGATCGACATGGTGTGGCGTCGCTTTATGGAAGGCGAGGACACGCGTCCGCTCATGGCCGAATCCTTCGTCACCTTCACCAAGGAACTCTCCGTCATGGTCGCCCGCAATCGCCGTGGCGAAGTCGCCGTGTACGAATGCGTGCAGACCATTCAACAAGGACACATCTGTGTAACAGTGCTTGCCCCAGCGCCCATCGAAGCCCCTTTACGACTTCGTGCCCAGGAGATTGCCGTTGCCTGTGTCGAGGCCATCAATGGCGTGGGAGTGTTTGGTGTTGAGATGTTCCTGACGCTTGACGACGAGATCCTGTTCAACGAAATCGCGCCACGGCCACATAATAGCGGACACTACACCATCGAGGCGTGTCACACCTCGCAATTCGAAAACCACGTCCGTGCCGTGTTAAACCTACCGCTCGGATCGCCCGACATGCGCGTACCTGCAGCATGCATGATCAATCTGCTAGGTGAGCGAGGGGGCAGTGGTATACCCGACAGCGTGATCGAAATGCTCAAGGTGCCGGGCGTGTCGTTGCACCTGTACGGGAAGAAAGAATGTCGCACGGGACGAAAGATGGGTCACCTTACATCGACCGGACACAACGTCGACGAAGCCTTCCAAAAGGCCAACCTAGCGCTGGAGCGGTTTGTGTGGTGAGGCCCCCCATCTCGAACAGTGATTCGAAAGATGCGAACTGCCATCACGGCACTACCACGAAGTGTTGTACAAGGTCTGCTTGGCCGCGGGTATGTGTATTGCGAAGCCGGACGATGTAGGATCCAGCATCGAGACCGTGTACATCGACTGTTCGCTGTGATGCCGGAACATCGACATGCTTGACGAGCTTACCGACGGCGTCATACACCCACAGCAGGGCTTGGTCGCGACGTCCAGGCGGCAGGATGATCGTAACATCACCCGCTGATGGATTCGGCGTAACGAGCAGTCCATCCGCCGGAACCGTATGGCCCCGGAGTATGCCACAGCGGTGATGCCCATACGACATAGTTCGTGTCATGATGTCCATCGCCAAGCTGATACATCTGGTGAGCGAAGGAGTTCAGGCAACCCCAGTTCTGACTCGTTACGTTCATCTTCAACGCTGTGTTGACCTTATCAAGACGGGCTGCACCCCACTGATGTCCTAAGGCAAAGACCGGCACTGTATCGGCGAACACATCCGTGCCCCAGAAGCCGGAATGGTAGGTCTGAATGGGCTCGGGCGTAAACGTGTTCTGAGCAGTCGCAACATAAGAGCCGACAAGGATGGTCACGACGAGGGCGACCACGTTATGCAAGAGCGATATGGTTTTCATGCTGCCCCCCTTATCGCAAGTAGCGTAAAACGTGCGCATCCTCGCCCACTTGCACGTGCAAAAGGTATACGCCTATGGGCAGGGCCTGTAGTTGTGCTGTAAGATCAATACGTTGCTCGCCTGGCTGTATCACATGTCGAGCTATAACATCGTAGGATTGTCCATCGATGGTAACCATACGAACAGAGAACGTGCTTCTGGTTGGTGTTGTAGCGACAAGCGTGGATCCCTCCAGCCGTACCGTACTCGTTGATCCTACTAGAGTATCGGCAGTTGCAGTCGTTAATGTTGAGTCCAGGGTGTAGATGGCAATACCACAGTTTATCACGCCACCTGCAGCGACTAAGTCCGGTAATCCATCCCCAGACTGATCATTGATCGCGATCATGCCGCTCACCGGTGGCTCAAGAGCACCTTGCGGTGACCAACGTGCAAAGGGATGGGTTAGGTCGTCCGCGTAGCAGAAAACACGACCGATCTTCGGGACGTGAAACGCCACTGCAGGTTTCTTCGTGCCGAGTGCGTGGCCGACGATCCATGGTTCAAAGAAATCTGTTCCCGTCACACGCTCGCCGGTTGGCGTGAAGCGTCCGGCAGTTGCATCGAAACGATCCAGCACCCACGTGCGAGGACCGTCATTGAGACGACGCATGACCAGCAGCCAGTCTGTGTCAGTAGCCGTGTCGGTCACCACAGCCGCGTCGCCAATGGGCATATCGCCGATATGTATACCGTTGCCATACAACGAGTCGGTCTTCACAAAAGAAAAACTCGTGCCTTCCGGCGTTTTTGTCGTGCGCATCTCGTAGAGTACTAACCATGGTGACAGTGCCATGGAGTCCTTTTCGTACTGTAGAAGTCGCCACATTCCGGAGGCCGATCGCCAGAAGGCCTCTGTCGTATTCGACTGGTCCCGATTCATCACTTTGGGTACTTGGAGCAACCGCTGGCAGCCGCGTCCTGCATTCGGTCCTCCGCGGATCACGCGTGCGGTATATCCACCACCGCCGATATCGCAGATCAGATCCTTGTAACCATCATCATCGATATCGGCTGTGAGCGCAACGTTCATCGTGTTACGCCAACACGCGATCGTATCAAGTCCTCTCTGCAGTTGAAATGGAAATCCTATCGCATGGCATCCGTCAACGCGGCCGTTATCGTTGACGTATTCGAGTGGTTCCTTGCCATCGTAATCGAACGGAATGTACACGCTGCTCCAGCCAGTGACTGGTTGGGTGGTATCGATCCGTGGCTGCGTGTAGCATGAGAAACCGCCAGTGGAGCTGCCGGCAAAAAGTATGCTCCTTCCATCTGCTTTACAGGGACTCTCGACATAGATTGGCGGTCCAACGTCACTACCACCGACATTCTTTTTCCATATCACCTTGAACTCACGCGCCTTCGAAAGGTCAATCGGCACTTGGGAGCGCACGGAAAACGCAGCCGTGCATAGAAGAGCCCCTAGAATAAACGATCGCATGGAAACTCCATGAATGCCCACACCCACACCCATTGCCGTGGGCTATTGCCACATTCCAACAGTAGCGTCGGCATATTTCTTCCGTGAACATACGCAATACCGTTATGGATGACGTAGGTATTTCCACGTAATAGTGCAATGGTTGAGTATAACCAATGCCCACGCTATTCACACATGTCGTCGATGTCGTTGATCATACACAGGTGGAACATTATTACCCCAATAGGGTCTGACTACGACCAACGTTTTGCGACAAATGTGGATCTCATGACGATGACGGGCGACCACGATGGATCGCATGACGGTCACGGGCGTCTACGTTGCGTCGCCTCGCGTGGCTGTCCTTGTCTACCTGCCTTCGCGCACGACCATGCCGGTATGACTTCCCGTCGACGGCTCGATGATCTCGTACACGTAGGCACCTGCAGGAACTGGCTGGCCATCATGGCCTAGGCCGTCCCACACGAGTTGGTATGAGCCGGCATCGACATTTGCGTTGTCGAGCAATCGGCGTACCACACGTCCGGCAATGTCTCTGATCAATACCGTATGACGCCCGCCACCCTTCGTTTCAAAAGCGATTCTCGTTGTCTCGCGGAATGGATTCGGAGCAACATGCTCGTCGATGTACGCCGCGTTGTACAAGATGGGAACGGAAGCAACAAGCGAGTCATAGCAGTTCACCTTGCCGATGAAGTAGGTTGCCGACACGTCCTTGTTCTTCCGTGAGCCGGTCTCCTGACGTGGTACGTACGTGCGAACGTATTCCACCTTGACGCCATCGGACGACACGTTGACGCGTAGGTGACCGGAGTTCGGCAGTATGGTGCCACTCTTGTAGCCATAATCATCGGCAGAGTTTGCATTGGAGATGCTGGGATGACTCGGCTGCGGCGTTTCCTGATAGATCAGACAGTCCTTGATCTGCTGTGCATAGAAGTGGTCGTGTCCGTGAAAGAAGACATTCACACGATGCTCGCGGAAGATGTCTTTCAGCGGCTTGTACCAGCCCGGTCTATTCGTGGCAAATCCATCAGTGCCATCAAGGTTCTTTCCGCCCCACTCATAGCGGTCGGCAAACTCAATGCCCCCTCGACCGTCTGGATCACCACCAACGAGCTGATGTGCGAAGACGAACTTATACGTTGCCGTGGAGTTCTTGAGCGTGGATCGTAACCACTCGTACTGTGTGCGACCTAGCGTCCAGCGCCATCCTGTGAGCGAATCGGGCTTCGGCTTGGTGTACCAGTACGGATCCAGAACAATAAACAGTGCGTCACCCCACTCAAAGGCATAGTAGCTGTCGCGCTTGCCAATGTTTGCATATGTCGACGTGTCGCCTTGATAAAACGCATCGGGTGTGGGGTTGCGGAAGAATGTCGTCCTATCGATAGCCGACCATGTTGGGACGTTTTCTGCCGTCGCATTCAACGCCCATCCGGATTCACCCTCATGGTTGCCAAGGGCTATGAAAAGGGGCACGGAGTGACATGCAGATTCATAGAGCGATCGCATGAAGCGCGCGCGCGTGGTGATCGTATCACGACCGACCTTGCCGTTGGCACCCTTGAGCTTATCGGACATGATGATGTCGCCTAGGTCGAGCATGAAGTCCGGACGATCTTCAAGCTGGTTCAGCAACGCGCGCTGATACATGCCGGTGTCGCTCTGTTCGTCCATGTGCGGGTCTGCCTGGATGACAAACGTGAACGGCTCTCCCTTGGGACGCTGCGTGTGAAAGCGATACAACGGTCGTGCCGTGGTCTCGGTTCGCAGCTGCAGCCGGTAGTAGTACTCCGTGTTGGGTTGTAGGTCGGTGATGACGATGTCGTGCATCATGTTCGCGAGTACCGGAGTCCATGGCGTTTGCTGTGTCAGCGCAGTACTGTCCGTGCCATAGTTGATACGTGCCTCTGACGGACCGTCGAGCATGAAGCTCACGTTGATCGACGTATCCGTTGGACGCCCCAGCATCTCGGCGTGACGGATCTGTTGGGCAGCACCATGATGGATGACGATGCCAAGAAGCAGGATAGCAAGGGCGAATCGCGGCATGGTGCTTGTCATCAATGTTGGATAAGGACGGGATGCGTTGACGTTGCGCCATTGCGTACGATTCGGGCCGAGTAGATGCCATTGGGAAGGTGCTCTACCTGCAGCTCGGATGATGTGGACCGCATGACGATCTCGCCGATGGCATTCATGATGATCACTTCGTCGATGTCCTGATCAGTATTGGCAACGCGAAGAACACCATCTGCCGGAAGTGGATACACAGTTGACGTCTGCGCGCCTAACTCGGCCACCGATGATGTGCGAGGCGTGAGTGTGTAGGAATGTTTCACCTCGCCGTTACGACGTTCTGCCGTTTCGTGCTGCGGCAGGAAGGTTCGCACATAGTCAACCACGACACGATCCTCGTTCACGTTAACGCGAAGGTAGCCCGAGCCGTCAAGCGTTAGATCCGTGTATGCATCGGCATTGGCCAGCACGCCGATCTCGTACGTCGAGTCGCTCGGCATCGGCACTTCCTGATACATGATGCCGTCGATGACTTCGGTTGCGTATAAATGGTCGTGGCCCTGGAAGAATGCATTGACGCCATACTTCACCATCAGCTGATGGATAGGGGCTTCCCAGCCCGGACGTTGCGCTTCGAAGGTGTAGCGATCCTGCTTCGTCTCGTACCCGCCCCACTCAAATCCCTTCACCATGCCGGCGGCACCTCGGCCCTGTCCGCGGACGTGATGGGCGAAGACGAACTTGTGTTTGGCCTTGCTGGATGAGAGTGTTTTGCGGAACCACTCGTATTGGTCGGCACCGAGTGTCCAATCCCAGTTCTGAGGTTTCTCGTTCACATCGCAATGACGGTACACGTCGAGCACTACGAACAGCGCATCGCCCCATTCAAAGGCATAGTAGTTTTCGGGCAGCCCCATGCCGTGATCCTCTTGTTTGAGGTTGCCGGTGTAGAAGGCATTGGGAACAGGGTTCGAGTAGTAGTATTTGCGCCACAGGGTACCGTAGACGGCGATGTTGTTGGGCGGGTTCTGTTTGAGGTAGTAGCCCATCTCGCCTTCGTGGTTGCCCAAGCAGAAGAAGAACGGCATGGAGTGCGACACCTTGCCGAAGTACTGCAGATAGTCGCGGTGCAGGTCGCGCATATCGTCGCTCGTTGTCTCGTCGGGCGTATGGTCATCACCAAACGTATCGCCGAGCGAGAACAGGAAGTCGGCGCTGTCCTTGGCTTCATTCCTCAGCGTCGTCTCGAACAGGCTTGGAATGCCCTTTTTGTCGTACAGGTGTTCGTCGGCTTGGATGAGAAACGTAAAGTTCTTTCCACGAGACCGCTGCGTCTGAAAGAACCGTTCCGGTGATGATGTCCAACCGGCCGAAGGCGATGTCCTGTACTGCAAACGATAAAAGTACCGCGTATCGGGACGCAAACCCTTAAGCTCTTCAACGAGCGGCACATCGGCAGCAATGCTCTTCGGTTCGGTCGTATCGGTGTACTGATCGCGCGCAGAGCCGTAGGCAATGCGCACCTCCGTGCTGCGTTCAACGTGCACGTTGGCTGTCATCGACACATCGGTAGGGCGTCCAAGGATAACGATGGGTTCTTGTGCCGTGGCGGATGCAGCGGCAAGAAGGATCAGGATCGCGGCAATGATCATGGTGTCACTGTTTAATAAACATGGCAATGGTAGTCTTCGAGCCGTCTGAGGCAACGATGCTGTACACGCCCGCTTGCAGCACCTGCACATCAATGGCACTCGTGTTGCTGTTGTGCAATACCTGTTCGCCGGTTATGGCATAGACGCGCACATCACTCCACGTCTGCGAAAGGTGCACAACGTCTGAGGCGGGATTGGGTCGGATGAAGGGGGCAGTGTCAGACACGTTGTCGTCTTCTACGGATACCGCCTTGTCGCCACCACGAACCAGGATAACGTGCTGTGCAGTTGCCTTCTCGGCATACGTGGCGATGCCGAGGTCGGTCTGCAGGATCCACGCTTGCGTGAGACTCTTGTTTAGGACCGTTGTAGATGTCCAGTAGGATGCTGCCGGTGCGATGCAGGGAAAGAACCGAAGGTCGGTCGTGGGCAGCGTCATCTCGCGAACACTCAGCGACTGCAGTTCTTTCACATTGGGAAGTCTCCAGTCGGCAAAGCCGCCATGCGTTGTTGTATCGGCCGCGCGGAGGGCGTCTTCCCACGTCATGACGCCGGGCAGGCAGTACTCCATCCATGTGCGCGACGTCAGGTTATCCTGAAGGGTCTCGTCGGCAAAGGCCGTAAACTGTTCCGGTATTGACGTCGGAGTTTGTTGGTCGCGTACGGCGCGGACGTGGAACTTCTTGGCGCCGCCGGCACTCACGGTCTCCGTCATCGGATGCGGTCCGATGCCGCCACCGGCGTTTGTGCACCAGATGCGACGGCCGTCGGAGACGAGCGTATCGATCGACCACCAGTATTCCGCGCCTGTGCGTTGGAATGCCGTGGGCAGCGCCGGGTTCGACCGTGAGAAGTCGTGGATGCTGAACAGCTCGTGTCCGGCCGGCAGACGCCAGTCGGAATGGCCGCCAAGCGTGAGCGTGTCGCAGTAGGCCTTGGCCTGTGCCCACGTCATCTCGCCGCCATCGGTTCGTTGCCACATCAGTCCCGTCACGGTATCGATCACAACGTCGCCCTGCTCGATCATCACGATGGGGGCAGAGCGGAAGTCGCTGTCTTCGCCGGGAACGGCCGTATAGTCTCCCGTCTGTCCAGTATCAGGCAGACGCTTCATGGTCTTTCGAACCTGCTGTGCCTGTACCGTGTACACGCCAAGCATCAGCGAACATGTCAGAGCCGAGAGGAAGATCTTGCGCATTGTCGCCTCACTTTCGCTGATAGGTTTGGGTGGTCCGTGTACCGTTCGGTGCCACGAAGACATAGGTGTACTGGCCGTTATTCGACCATCGGTAGTTCACCCAGTTAGACTGGCCGTTCACCGTGTACTTCAGCGCATAGTGATTGCTGTCGCACGCATGCAGGTCGGTGATCTCGGCTCCCTTCAACGCCTGCAGGAAGGGGCGCGCGCCCCTTGTTTGTGGCTGCGGCATCACCTGATCTCTGTCAAGCGTCACCTTGCCGCGCATGCCGGCCATCATGTAGGGACGCGTTTTGACGGCGTGGTAGTGATAGGAGCCGTTCCATTCATGACCCAGGTTTGCGTCAAGGGGCTGCACGTCCGACCCATCGGGTTCGCGGTAGCCGTACAACGGATAACCATCCAGAGCCCAGGCGATGGGTGATGCGGCTCCCAGGCGCTCCTGCAGGTGGATCGGCGCGATGTGGTAGTGGTAGTCGTCGGCGCGACCGCAATGACCGCCAAAGGCGTCCAGCTCGCCGATATCGAGCGAGAATTCGCCGCGGTTATTCTCGGGGTTGAAGATGGGCAGACCGTTCACACCGATAGCTACAGCACCTGTATGGAAGGCTGTGTCTAGTAGGATGGGGCGTTCGGCGGGGACGGGCTTGAGCGGGATCGGCCAGGCGTTGTTTCCGACGTAGAACTGCGGGATCGGCACCTGCTGTTGCCAAGCCGTGATACCCTTCATGGCCGGCATGTCCATGGGCATACCGTCGTGCTCGACGTAGAAGTACGTATCGTCCCACCGCGTGGCCACGCGCGGTTTGAACGGAGCGAACGAAGCATCGATCACCATTGGGTCGGTGCCCATCAGGACTGCCTGCATGCTTGCCTGCAGCGATGGCGCAAGGCTGCCCAGGGCTGCGAGCGCGAGTGCCAGTGCCATGGACGAACGCACGGCGATCCGTCCTGCGGGGATACGTCGGCGATACGTGCCTACAACGATCATCGAGGCCAGGGCAAGTGCGGCCATGGCAAGCGCCGTCGAACCGACGACAGCCCAAGGCGCAACCTGCGAGGTTGGCAGCGATGGTTGCGCTTGTGGCGTCACGACAGGACCAACCTGATGTGGCGTCTGCAACGGCTCGACCATTGCACGCAGTCGATGATACCGCTGCATGGCATAGGCCTGATCTGCCGCCGACAGCGCCGTAAGCGGATAGCGTCGCAGCTTGCCGCGGCTATTCTCGATGACGACGTCTGCGTCGCGCATGCTGTGGAACGAACCGTGGATATGCGATCGGCCGACCTTCCATGTCCTCAACGCCCCCTGACCGTGTCCACCGATATGGGCAGACAGGTCTGTGGCTGCAAAGCATGTACAGAGCAACGTGGCGGCGCACGCCAAGAAGATGCGCAGTGTCATGATGTCCCCTAAGGCAGTGATGATGTGCAGACGGCCTTAGAGCGACGTGGCCGGGAATGGTTTAACGCAGTGGTCTACATGACGGGAGGTTTCGGGCAACCATGCCGAAGCGGAGTATCGTCCGCTATCCTTGATCCACCGATTATCTGCTATTCACCCGCGTGGTCACAACTGCGCCGATGACGGCAAGGAGGATGTTGCCAAGCCACATGGCCAGGGCTGGCGGCATGAAGCCGCGGTCGGCGAGTTTCTCGCCGCCGATGAGGGAGATCCAGTACAGGACGTAGAAGCCAAGCGAGATGGCGGCGCTGACGCCGAAGTTGCCGCCCTTAGTGATGATGCCCATCGGACATCCAACAATGACAAACAGGATGCAGGCCGCGGGGATGGCGTACTTCTTGTGGATCTCGACAAGGTACTTGCGTTCGGTATCGAGCTCGGCGCTACGTCGGAATGACTCGCCTTCGTAGCCGGTGTGAAAGGAGCTAAGGCGCGACTGTGCCCGCGCCAGTGCGTCGGCGAGTGTCAGGCGTGTTGTGTCTGCCGTTACGGACCGTGCCTTGGTGTCGCCGAAGAGTTCGGCAAGGTACGAGTCTATCATCTGCGTACAGCTCTGGGCGGCCGTCGCCGCATTGGCACTCGATCGGTCGACAATCTCCTGCATGTCGCGGATGCGCATCTCGCGTTCGCCACGCGACGTGCCTGTAGGGTCCGACGATTCAAAGAAGAACCTGTCGGCTGGCATGGCGATCTGATGTCGCTCGAACGAGATCGTGCGATACTCGTTTGGCTGCTTCAGGTTGCGCTGGTGGATCTCGCCATGGTAGAGCTGCATCACCAGCCGCGTGAGCGACGAGTCGAAGCCCATACGCGCCGTGTCGGCATTGACGATGTTCTGTCGGAGCTGTCCGCTGTTGTCGTAGATCGTCACCCCATACAACGTTCCCGCCGTGTCGGTCCTGCGTGCCAGAATGGTGAAGCCCTCGATGGCCGTGGTGAACTGTCCGGGTTCGACGGCAAACGTCGGCTTGGCACGCTGAATGTCGCGCATCATCGTGGCCAGCCGCAGGTTGGTGTCGGGCAGGACGTTGTCGGTATACCAGTACGTAAAGCCCCACAGCATGCTACCGACGACCATCACGGGAATCATCATCCGGAACAGGCCCATGCCCGAGGCTTTGAAAATGGAACCTCGTGGGCGGCCGACATCGACCCGAAGGCCATGACCGTCGAAAACAGGATGCCGATGGGAATGGCAAGGACAAGGATCCACGACAGGTTCAGGGCAACGAACTGCGTCACCACCCACAGGCCAAGACCCTTCGACACCAGGTCATTGATGAAGCGCACCAGATACTGCAACAAAAACAGCAGCATGATGGTCACGGTCCCCGCCAGAAAGGGGGCAGCGTGCGCGCGCAGGATGTACCGCCACAGGATCATGGCGTGCGCGTTGCCGCGACGTCGTCGATCAGCTTCTGGAAGTGATCATGTCGGTCGGGATGCTTCTGCTGCAACGTGCGATAGACCTGGATGGCCAGGTCGTAGGCGCCCTGTGATGCATAGATGCCGGCCATGGTTTCCGAGAAGACAACCGGTGCCGACGCTGTGGACTGTACGGAAGGCTTGACCGGTGCAGGCGCGGGCGCTGGCACCGGCTGTGCGGGTGCTGTGCCCGGGCGGGGCATGCGTGCGCGCTCAAGTCGTTGCGCGAGCTCTTCGAGCGAGACCGGCCGCGCAGACGGCGCTGGCTGCGCCTGCGCCGGCTGCGCCGCAGGCTGACGTCGCATAGGCCGTATCGGCGCATGAAACTCGCGGAATGCCGGAGGGTCCGACAGCTGCTGGATCGCCCTGCGTCCGCGCTGCTTGACGCCTTCGAAGCGTAACGACGTGAATTCCAGACCAGGGATCAACCTGACGGCCGCACTCCTGATGATGCGATGATCATCAACAGGCGCCGCCATGTGGATCAGCCGCAGCGTGTGTTGCCCGGCGTCCAAGCCGGGTACGTCAACGGGCGGAATGGACGGGATGGACTCGACCAAGGGTGCTTCGGTTGGCACCGCTTCGGTTGGCACCGCCTCGGTTGGCACCGCTTCGGTTGAAACCGCCTCGGTTGGCACCGCCTCGGTTGGCACCGCTTCGGTTGAAACCGCGGTCTCGCGGAAGCTCTCGGCCAGAGGTCCTACCCAGGGCAGCCATGGAAATCGTCGGTGTGCCTCGGTACGGATGATATACGCATCGTCGGTCTTGCCCAGGGCATCGTAGGCACCGGCAAGGACGACGTAGCCGCCCAGGTAATCCGGAAACGCAGCGATTCCGTCAGCGCATAGCCGCACGGCTTGAGCTGCCTGGCCGTTGGCAACGCACTGCGCCGCGGTGACGGCAAAGGATGGGGCAGCAGACTGACCGGTTGGCGACATGCAGATGATCAGCGACGGTCGCCCAGCAACCGCAGCAAAAACAGGAACATGTTGATGAAGTCCAGGTACAGCCGCAGTGCGCCCATGATGGCGCCCTTGGTGGCGGCAGTACGGCCGTCGTACATCACGACGTGTTCTTCCTTGATGCGCTGCATGTCGTAGGCCGTCAGACCGGTGAAGACGATCACGCCGATGATGCTGATGGCAAAATCAAGCGCGGGCGAAGCCAAGAACCAGTTCACGAACATGGCAAGGATGATGCCGAACAGCCCCATCGTCATAAAGCCGCCCATGCCGGACAGATCACGCTTGGTGACGTAGCCGTAAGCGGCCGTCAGACCAAACATGCCGGCCGTGATGGCAAAGACCGTGGCGATGGAGCCAAGCTCATAAGCAAGGAAGATCGGGCCGAAGCACAGGCCGTTCACCATGGAGTAGGCCAGGAATAACCCAATGGCCGAGCTGGCCTGCATACGGTCAATGCGGGCGCTCAGGTACCACACCATGGCAAGCGGCGCAAACAGCACCACCCAACGGATGGGCGTACCGAAGATGGCGGCAAGCATCAACTCCGAGTTCACCACGGCGGCAGCCGTAAGGGCCGTGGTCAGCAGTCCGCCCACCATCCAGGCATAGACGTTCTGCACGTACGTGCGCATGTCCTCGGTGGACACGTGTGTGGCCGTGCCACGCACGTCCATACTGCCAACATATTCGGCGCGTTGACGGGGTGTAGAGCGTTCAAAATCCATGGTTGTCTCCGGGAATACCGTGTTACTTGGGGCGTACGACGACGAAGTTAGCAAAATCGCGCAACGACGTCTTGTAGACCGAATCGTCGAAGACCTCCAGGTGCTTCAGCGCCTCGTCGCGCAGCTCGAGCGCCTTGCGCTGTGCCGCCTCGATGCCTTCGTACTGTTGGGCAAACCGGATCACCTCTTGTACGCCCGCCGAGGTGATGCCTCGCCCCTTTACCTTGGCGATCGTGGACTTAGCCTCGGACTTCGGGGCATTTGCACAGGCATAGATAAGGGGCAAGGTGATCTTCTGGTCGCGGATATCGGCGCCGATGGGCTTGCCGAGCAGCGTGTGCCTGCCCACGTAGTCCAGCACGTCGTCGCGGATCTGGAAGGCAAGACCGACGAGTTCGCCGTACGATCGAAGGGCCGTGCGGCGCTCCGTGTCGACGCCGGAGCTTACGGCTCCGACCTCGCAGCAAGTGCTGATCAGCGAGGCCGTCTTGTCCGAAATGATGCGGAAGTAGGTCTCTTCGTCAAGACGCTTCTGACGCTTCTTCTGCAGTTGCAGCAGCTCGCCCTCGCTCATGCGGCGCACGGCGTCCGACGTGATCTTCAGATAGTCGAACTCGTTGTTGTTGACGGCGACGAGCAGGCCGCGTGACAGGAGGTAGTCGCCGACCAGGACGGAGATCTTGTTCTTCCAGACGGCATTGATCGAGGCCATGCCGCGGCGTTCTTCGGACTGGTCCACAACGTCGTCGTGCACCAGCGTGGCCGTATGCAGCAGCTCGACCATGGCAGCGCCCACAAAGGCACGCTCGGTGATGGGGGCGCAGAGTCCGGCCGACAGGAAGACCAGGGCCGGGCGGACGCGCTTGCCGCGCTGCTTCATGATGTAGCGCACGACGGTGTCGAGCAGTGCCGTGCGAGACCGCATCTGCTCGCGCATGAAGGGTTCAAACCGGTCCAACTCGTCAGCTACCGGAGCCGAGATCTCGAGGAGTGTGCGTTCGGATGCCATGGTAAGGGCGAGACGTCAGACCTGGTCGCGCTTTGCATAGGCAAAGCGCGCCAGGACGGCACTGATCTCGTAGAGGATGTAGAGTGGGATCGCAACCATCAATTGGTTGACGGGGTCGGGCGAGGGAGTGATCACAGCGGCGATAACAAGAATGCCGACGATAGAGTGCCTTCGATACGTCACCATCAGCGTCGGATTCAAGATGCCGACGCGTGCCAGCACCCACGTGATCATAGGCAGTTCGAAGATCAGGCCACCTGCCAGCAGCATGTTCGTGAAGAACGAAAAGTAGTACGAGATCGCAATACTGTCCTTGATGTTGGGGTCGGCCACAACGTTCATGTAGGCCATCATGGAGGGGATCAGCAGGAAGTACGAGAAGGAGATGCCGATCAGAAAACAGACGGTCGTGAAAAAGGTGATCTTCCGTGCCCAGCTGCGCTCATGTGCGTACAGTCCGGGGGCGATGAATCCCCATATCTGCCATACAAGCCAAGGAAAGGCAAGCACCGTACCACCGATGAAGACGATCTTGATCTTGAGAAAGGCCTGGCCGAAGGGCTCGATGTTCTGCAATTCGACATTCGAGCTGACGGCAGGCCGCAGAAGCTCGGCAACGATCTCGTTGGTAAAGAACGCGACAATAATGCATCCTACGACGATGCCCAGGAGGGCCTTGAAGATGCGCGACCGCAACTCGTCGAGATGATCGAAAAACGACATCTCGCCGTGGGCGTCAGCGGTGGGGGCTGTCTGGACGTCTGAACCTGTTGACATCGGCGGCGTTCTTCATGTATTGGAGCACGAAAATACGACGCCCCGCATGGAAGTTGTTGTTGTGTGCGTGTTTAGCGAATGCTCTTAAAAAGCAAGGGAAAAAATTTCACAGGAACCAACTTTTTCTCTTGAATCTACGTTGTCCACAGGCCTAACATTGCAGCCCCAGTAAAGAGTATCAATACGCATTGATAACGAGTGTGGGCGGCCGGATGTGTGTGGCGTTTGGCTGGTCAATCGACTCCTTTCCTTCGGAGTCATCTACGGTGGAGGTACAGACGTGAAGAAATCGGCACCATTGAACTTGTTTTCGACAGACGATCCGACAGCAACGTCGAAGTCCGGGGGAACTGCACGCGCGGCTGTTGCCGGTGTAGCAGAGGACGTATCGGCGCTGTGGAGTCGATGTCTTGACATCGTGCGCGACAACGTGTCGCAGCAGGTGTTCAAGACATGGTTCGAGCAGATGCGTCCCAAAACGTGGGACGGTCGGCAGCTCACCATCGAGTTACCGAGTCAGTTCTTCTACGAGTGGATCGAAGCGCACTATGCTTCGTTGCTCGCGAGAACGGTTCAACGAGTTCTCGGGCCGAAGGCCACGTTACAGTATCACGTCGTTGTGGACGAGACAGCTGACGTTGCTGCAGAGCAGCGTACGATCAAGCTGCCCGGACTGCGCCAACCCGAAGCACAGCCGCAGCTGCCGTTTGCGCAGCCGCAGCAGGGTCCCGCTCCGACGCATTATCCTGCCTACTTCAACCAGCGATATACCTTCGACAACTTCATCCGTGGCGAGAACAACCAGCTGGCTACGTCCGCGGCGATGGCTGTTGCCGATAACCCCGGCAAGACGCGCTATAATCCGCTGGTGATCTACGGTCCGACCGGTCTTGGCAAGACGCACTTGGTGCAGGCCATCGGTAACCGCGTGCTGCATCGCAATCGTCAGGCCAAGGTGCTCTTCACGAACTCCGAGAAGTTCACGATGGAGTACATCAATGCGATCCAGACCAATAAGCTTGCGGAGTTTACGAACTTCTACCGCGGCGTCGACGTCCTAATCGTTGACGACATCCAGTTCCTGGGCGGCAAGGAGCGTACACAGGATATGTTCTTCCATACGTTCAACGCCCTGCACCAGGCCGGCAAGCAGCTTGTGCTTACCAGCGACAAGCAGCCGAAAGACCTTGCCGATGTTGACGAGCGCCTGATCTCGCGATTCCAGTGGGGTCTGACGGTCGACATTCAGCCGCCGGACTTCGAAACGCGTATGGCCATCCTGCAGCAGAAGAGCCTTGACGAAGGCATGGATCTGCCGGGCGATGTGCTTGAATATGTTGCCCGTCACGTCACGTCCAGCGTCCGCGAACTCGAAGGTTGCCTCATCTCGTTCCTGGCGAAGGTCTCGCTCGACAACCGCGAGCCGTCGCTGGATCTGGCCAAGGAGATCGTCCGCGGTGTCTCGGGGTCGGCCTCGACGCGCACGCTGACGATCGACGACATCAAGCAGGAAGTAAGCGCCTATTACAACCAGGAGATTTCGCTGCTGTCGGCCAAGACGCGCAAGCACGAGGTTGTCCTTGCCCGACAGATGTGCATGTTCCTTGCAAAGCAGCTCACGCAGATGTCGCTCAAGAGCATCGGCTTGCACTTCGGCGGCCGCGACCATACGACGGTGCTGCACAGCTGCCAGACGATCATGAACTACATCGATACGGACCGGAAGATCCGCGCCGACGTGGATTTCCTGCGCAAGGCCCTGCAACGCTGACGCAACGTAGCATACGACGAAGAACTGCGACGCCGCTCCGTGAAAGACGAAGCGGCGTTGTTCGTTTTTGCGTGATGAGACGGTTTCGCGGACGCAGGTAGAGGTCTTACGATCCCAAGGCGATGATGATGTTGAACTCGTCTTCGGTGAGCGGCATCACCGACAAGCGGCTTTGCTTGATAAGGGCGATCTGTTCCAGACCCTTGGTCTGCTTGATCGTGGCAAGGGTGACGGGTGTCTTGAGTCGCTTGCCCGCTTTCACGTCAACCACAACCCACGCCGGATCGTCGGTCGTGGGGTCCTGATAGGCCTCTTTGACCACAGTACACAGCCCCACCACCTGGCGCTCCTCGTTGCTGTGGTAGAACATCACGGTGTCGCCCTTGCGCATGGCCTTCATGTTGTTGCGTGCCTGATAGTTGCGCACGCCATTCCAGTAGGTCTGCTTCTCGGCTACGAAGGTATCCCAGCTGTACACGTCAGGTTCCGACTTTACAAGCCAGTATGCCATGGTTGGGTCCTTGGGGTCGGTTAAGGTTTCTTGATGCGAACGCGATACGGAACAGAGGGGACCGCTGCGTTGGACTCGATCACCCACTCGACAACGTCGGACACATCGGTGACGTTCTTGCCGTTCACCCCGATCAGGAACATGCCCGTACCGGTGGAGTCGATGGTGTTTCGCTGTACGGAGGCGCTGGCGCATCCGCACGACGGTGTGATACGGGCGATGGATAGCTTGCCGCCGCCGGCATTCCGAAAGCGGATCTTGGCCGAGGCGAAGCCGCGCGCGTCGAGCGTCAGCGTCGTGTCGGCCGGCATGATCACAAGAACGGGCTTTGCGCCGACCGGCATTGCTGCGGTGGTCTGCTGCGTCTGTTGCGACGTCCGTACGATGCGTGCCGAGGGCAGCAACGGCGAAGACAGACCAAGCGTCGAATGGGTGGCGGCATACATCGAGGGCAGTACCGGCGTTGACAGGACGCCGAAGATCGACGTAAGGGACCTGCTGCCGGGTCGAATGGGTGACGAGAGTATCATACCTGCCATGCGATAACGCTGGGGTGTGGGCAGGAGTGGCGATGCAAGGGGCCGTGGCTTGCTGATGGGCCGTGGCAGCAGAGCTGTTTTCTTCGCTGTCCGTTTTACCGTTGGTATCGCCTTCTTGCCGGTCTGCCCGGCAACTGCCACGGTTGTCGCCAGCACAGCCAGCATCGCGATGCGCACAAGCTTGGTCATGGCTTCGTCTCCAGTTGATCTATGATATCCGCAAAGTCGTACACGCCCGTTCTGCCGTTGATCCAGCGTGCAGCCTGAAGTGCTCCCCAGGCAAAACCGTCCCTGTTCTTTGCATCGTGCGTAACCTCGATACGATCAACAGCCGAGTCCATCGTAAGCACGTGCTTTCCGACGATCTCGCCACCGCGCGTCGACGTTACGTGCAGCGCATCGGCGTCGATCCGGTCGTGTGACGTTTCAGACTCGATCCGCGTCTTGCGCGACAGCTGTCCAAGCACAAGGTCGGCAGCCGTCAGGGCAGTGCCGCTTGGCGCGTCTTTCTTTCGCTTGTGATGCCATTCGTGCAGCATCACGTCGTACTCGGGCTGCCGCTCGGCAAGTTGCGCGGCAAGGCGCACCAACCGGAAGAACATCTGGACGCCGATGGAGAAGTTCGTGCCATAGACCAGGCCAATGCCGGCCTTCGCGGCCATGGACGCCACCTCGTCGAACCGGTCATACCAGCCCGTCGTGCCGATCACAAGATTCGTGCCGGAGTCGCAGGCAACACGTACCACGTCAGGTACCACATGGGGCAGCGTGAAGTCGACGGCGACATCGGCATGCGCGGCCACCAAGGGCGTGAACGGATCATCGATGTCACAGATGGCCACAACGTTGGCGTCGGCCTGCGGCGCAAGCCGCTCGACGGCGCGCCCCATGGCGCCGTATCCTACGATGGCAATGCGTGTCATCAGGCCAGACTCCCTTCTACAAGGTGAATGTGCTGCGCTGCCGGAAAGGCAGCGGCGAACGAGGCGCTGTGTGTCGAGATCACAAGCGACGTGCCAGATTCGGCCTGCCGTCGAAGCACACCGGCTACGGCCATGGACGTGGCCTCGTCGAGCGTACCTGTCGGCTCGTCGGCAATGATGATGCCGGGCTGCACGGCAATGGCACGGGCCAGTGCCACCAGGTGGCGCTCGCCCCCGGAGAGCTGTCGCGGAAGCTTGTGTCGCACGTAGCTGATGTCGAGATCGGCTAGCGTCTCAAGCGCGCGCTTGCTCGCGTCAGCCTTGGAAAGACCATGTACGGCCAGCGGCATCAGCATGTTGTCGTAAACGGTGTAGTCATCCACCAGACGACAGTTCTGCTGGACGATGCCGATGGATCGACGTACGGTGCGAAGCTGTGCAGCCTTCATACGCGAGGTGGCCGTGCCGTTGATCAGCACCACACCGGACGTGGGCAGCAGGTCGGCATAGAGCAGTCGCAGAAAGGTCGTCTTTCCTGCTCCCGTAGGACCGGTAAGCACGATCAGGGCGCCCTGGCCGATCGTTGCCGACACGTTGCTGAGCGCCGGGATCCCGTCGTACAGCATCGTCACGTCTTGCACATCGATGATCATGACAACAAAACTACGTCAGTCCCGCACGCGCTCGCCCATCAGGACGGCCAGGGGTCGGGTCGACGTCGTGGCCTCGAGCACGCTCTTGATCACGGCCATGATGGGCACGGAAAGGATCATGCCCGTGACACCCCACATCCAACCCCAGAAGACCAGGGCAAACAGGACGACGACGGGGCTCAGGTCGAGACTCTTGCCCATGACCTTGGGCTCGAGCACGTTACCGATGCCACCCTGCACAATGATCAGGGGGATGGTAACGGACAGTGTGCCACCGATGGTGCCGAACTGCAGTAGTGCAACCACGGTCGGCAGCACTGTTGATACCACCGATCCGATGTTCGGCAGGTAGTGCAGCAGGAAACTCAACAGTCCAAGCAGGGGGGCAAAGTCGACGCCGAATGCCTCAAGCAGAGCCCATGTAGCAAGACCATTGATGGCGTTCATGATGGTCTTGACGCTGATGTAGCGCACCACGTCAGAATAGACGCGGTCGTACACGTGGGTCGCATCCAACCAATCGACATCCTTGGTGGCGGCCTGGAGTTTGCGAGGGAAATGCTCGCCGGCAGGGATCATGAAGACCAGGAAGAGCAACACCAGGAAGGCGTCGCTGACGAAGGACACCACGCTTCCCAGCCATTGCGCCGCAACACCGGTCAGCGTCGAGACGTTGACGATGTTCTCGAGACGGATCTTCGTCGGACGTCCATAGATCATCGTCGTCAGATCCCGCACCCACGCCGTGATCTGATCCGAAAGCTGCTGCACGCGGATATCATACTCCGGCGCTTTCTCGATCACACTGGAAGTGCCGGCCGCACCGATGGTGTAGATCGTCCACAGTGCCGACGAAACGATCAGCAGGACAATCACAAGGCACAGGACCGAAGGCACCTTCCATGCGCGCAGGCGGTTGACGAGCGGACGGAACAGGATGCTGAGTAAGCCGGCTAGCACCAGCGGCAGCATGATAGATCGCAGAGCATAGAGCACTGCCGCCGAAGCAAGTACAGCCAGGACTGACGTTGCAATGGTCACCGCGCGAACGTTCATGCTCCAAAATACCATTTCGGTACCTCGCACGGGTCTGGCGAATCCGTAATTTTGCAGCCCCCTTACTCACGGAGACTTCCATGGAACGCGGTCCTGTTTCCAGATACATCGAAGAACACTTCCTGCACTTCAATGCTGCGGCCCTGATGGATGCAGCGAAGGGCTACGAAACACACCTTGCCGAAGGTGGCAAGATGATGATCACCCTTGCCGGCGCCATGAGCACGGCCGAACTCGGCAAGACGCTTGCCGAAATGATCCGGCAGGACAAGGTGCAGATCATCTCGTGTACGGGGGCCAACCTCGAAGAAGACATCATGAATCTGGTTGCACACAACCACTACAAGCGTGTGCCCAACTATCGCGACCTGAGTCCGCAGGACGAATGGGACCTGCTGGAACACGGCTTCAACCGCGTTACCGACACCTGCATTCCCGAAGAGGAAGCATTCCGCCGCATTCAGGCCCAGATCCATAAACAGTGGAAAGGGGCACAGGATAACGGCGAGCGGTACTTCCCGCATGAGTACATGTACAAGATGCTGCTGGCGGGCGACCTTGAGCAGTACTACCAGATCGACCCGAAGAATTCGTGGATGCTGGCAGCTGCCGAGAAGAACCTGCCCATCGTGTGCCCGGGCTGGGAAGACTCAACCATGGGCAACATCTTTGCCAGCTACGTGATCAAGGGCGAACTGCAGGCTTCGACCATGAAGTCAGGCATCGAATACATGGTGTGGTTGTCCGACTGGTACCGACAGAACTCGTCCGGTAAGGGCGTAGGCTTTTTCCAGATCGGTGGCGGCATTGCCGGTGACTTCCCGATCTGCGTGGTGCCGATGATGTATCAGGACCTTGAGTGGCACGACGTGCCGTTCTGGTCGTACTTCTGCCAGATCAGCGACAGCACGACCTCGTACGGCTCGTATTCCGGCGCCGTTCCCAACGAGAAGATCACATGGGGCAAGCTGGACATCACCACGCCGAAGTTCATCATCGAGAGTGATGCCACGATCGTCGCCCCGCTGGTCTTTGCCTGGCTGCTGAAGTACTGAGCCGTCAGGGCAGCACGAACGAGGCCCATCGCGTTCCGGCGCGCACGCCGTACACACCTGCGGGTAGGCCGGCAACGCTGATGCGGGCGGTGGGGCCTATCAGTACGTGGTCAGCCCATAGGCGCCCCTGCATGTCGTAGATCTGCACGACGTCGCGGTCGCGCACGACGTCGATCTCAAGCGCATGATCGAGCAGGTGAAGCCACTCGACGTTGTTCGCTGCCCCCTCCACACCTGCCTGAAGGTCGCCAAGAATGATGTCGACGTAGACGGGCAGGTGGTCCGACGCACACTTGAGCGCAGCTGCCATGTCGGCACTGACGCGCTGATTGGGCGGGTTGTCGATGGCGCTGTTCAATCGTGCAACGCCGTCGTTGCCAAATGGTGTATAGCTGCCCTGAACAATGCGTGGGGCAAGCTCCGTCGACACAAGAATGTAATCGAAGCGATCATCGACGCCGCCATCGACGCCGCCACCGCATGAACCCATGGTGGTTTGACGCGTGCACTGAGTGTAGATCTGGGCATAGGCGGCGGTGTTTCGTGCCCACGTCGTGCCCAGCGGATCGACGAAGCGCCGCGTGGCAGCCGGGCCCACCAGCTCGGTGTATGCAGCTTCCTGCGGACTGTAAATGTTGAAGTCGCCGGCTATCACGGCATACGATGCGTTGGTCATACCTGCGATCAGACGTCGAACTTCCTGAGTCCGTTGCGAGGCGGAGGACGCGTCGTCACTCGCTTTCAGATGCACGGCATACAGCACCAGTGTGTCGGGCTGCAGCCCGTTCGTCGGTCGCGTCGCAATAGTAAACTCTGCAATGTCACGAAGGGTGGTCGTGATTCGGCGTTGCCCTAGGTAGTCGAACTTATCCTGTGCAAACAGGATCTGGCAGTCGGTATCAGGACCGTTGATATACGGCGACGCCGCAAATGGCGTCCACGTCAGTACCTCACCCACGAAGCGTGCACCAAGCGATGCGTCGTCGACTTCCTGGCATAGCAAAACATCCGGACGTATCGAGTCAAGGATGCGCCGGAAATGGGGGATGCGACCGTCTTCGTTCGAAGCATTGAACTTCAGCGCATTGTAGGTACAGATGCGGACGGTGTCGGCAGCAAACGACGTCTGCAGCGTGCAGCACAGTAGCGATAGAGCAAGAACAAGGACCTTCATGCATGCAAACTACGACGAAGGGGCCACGTAGATGAGGCTGCGGTATCGGCGCTGATGCCCGTTGGCGATACGGCGGCTACCCAGCCGTGATACGTCCCTGCTGCGTCAGCACATGTCGCAGATCGTCGATATTGACGATGGAGACGACGATTCGCTTTTGATTCTGCAGCACACATTCCAAACAATGATCGCCATCGTAGATGTATCCGGTAGCATTCCGAAATCCATACCGAATGCCCCAGCCACCAAACTCGCTGAATGCCCGTAAGGGGCGAAGCTGCACACGTTGCACGTCGGTCCACGGAATGTTGCGGCCGCGACGATGAAAGAACCGCGCTTTGACGATGATGCCATCGTTATCGACCACCACGAGCAGCGTAGACGCGCGCATCATCCACATCACGACGAACAGCATCGCAATTGTCCCGGCCGCAGGCAGCATGGCCCATGCGTCATGCTCGACGAATGCAATGGTCGAGAACAGCAGGACCTCGAATGCCGACACTATGATCAGGATCCACCGAATGACGCGGATCGCCTGGCGGGAGAGATGTTGGGTCTCGGTGAATGACATGGCACTAAATTGCGCCAACTTTGGTTTCCCGCCGCATGCCTCTGCACACCGACGCGCCGTTGCGAACGCGCGACGTCATCAACTTCTGGATCCCGCTTAGCGCTACCTGGCTGATGATGGCCGTCGAAGGGCCAATCCTGACGTCGTTGATCGCACGCCTGCCCGATCCGACGTACAACCTGGCTGCCTACGGCGTTGCCATCTCGTTGGCCATGCTGATCGAGTCACCCGTGATCATGCTGCTTAGCATGAGCGTGGCCCTTGCCACAGACAGACATGCCGTAGAGCGTCTGCGCGCATTTACGTGGCGCATCAACGCCCTGGTAACGGCAGGCATGCTCATCGTGAGCATACCGGCTGTCTACAACGTGGTCGCCTATGGCATCCTGAACATGCCGCCGGAAGTGGCAGAGCGCATGTATGCGGCATTCGTTTGTCTGATCCCATGGCCTGCCGCCATCGGCTATCGTCGCTTCTACCAAGGGCTGCTCATTCGCGCCGGCCAGACCCGGCTGGTTGCCTATGGCACCGTCGTCCGCATCATCAGCATGGCCGGATCGGCATTCGCGCTGGCAGCTGCAGGCGCGCCCGGAACCCTTGTCGGCGCCATCAGCCTGTCCGTCGGGGTCACCCTCGAGGCTGTGGCTACGCGCGCGATGTCGTTCGACGTGCTTCGACGCTATCGCGAGCAGGACGAGCATGAGCTGGCGCCGCCACCGACGTACCGTGACGTGATGCGGTTCTATGTGCCGCTGGCCATGACCAGCGTGATCGGATTCGTGGTAACGCCGATGCTCGCCTTCTTCATGGGACGCTCGCCCATGAGTGTCGAGTCACTTGCCGTGCTGCCTGTGGTCGATTCCTTCGTCTTCCTCTTCAGGAGCTTCGGCTTTTCGTACCAGGAGGTCGGCATTGCCCTGCTGGGTGAACGACGTCAGCATCTGCAGCCGCTGCAACGCGTGGGCGCCGGTATCGCCATCGCAACAACGGTCGTGCTGGTCATCGTTGCATTCACCCCTGCCGCCGCCTGGCTCTACCAGGGCATGTACGGCCTGAGTGCCCAACTGGCAGCGTTTGCCATTGTGCCAACGATGATCCTGGTGCCCCTGCCGGCCCTGGCCGTACTCTACTCCCTGCAACGGGCCGTGCTGATCTCGGCCCGACGGAGCGTTGCCGTCACGTGGAGCACCATTGTCGAGGTTGGCCTGATCGCCGCCGTCATGGCCGTCCTTGTGGGCACGATTAATCCTGTTGGCGTGATCTCGGCCGCCGTGGCCATGGTTGTCGGCCGTATCGTGGCCAATGCCTACCTGGCCCGCCAGACGCGACAGGTGCTGCGCCAACCGGCCTAAGGGAGTGCTGCCGTGGCATGAGCCACCATGCCACCCCCTGGGTGAAAAAAAATCCGTGCAACTGCGTACAACTTTGCGTAAACGTAGTTAACTTGCACTGACGTGACATCCTTCCATCGACCTCAGCACTATTGTTGAGGTCAAGATGGACCCAAAACCCCTCAAGAATGGGTGTAGTGACCAGGGGAGCGCCCATTCTTTTTTTTGAAAACGCGCCGGGAAACCGGATCGAACATTATCCGCCCTTTGTGGTGGCAACCGCCGATGTGCAGGCATGAGCTTGAAAGCCATGGTCGCACATTGGCGGTTCTTTTTTGGTCTGGCGCTGACCCGATGGTGATGCGAAATTGTCTGCACGCGCAGGCAAAGCGCATGAGAACGTCCCCCGAAAGCGGTAACTTCGCCCCCTACCCAACTCATCTCGGGTCGCTATGGAAACCCTGCTCGACGTATCGAATCTGGTTACCGAATTCCGCACGGAACAAGCTCTGGTCAAGGCTGTGAACAATGTCTCGTTCACCGTCCACAAAGGCCGCACGCTTGGCATCGTTGGCGAATCGGGATCCGGTAAATCCGTCACCTCACTCTCCGTCATGCGTCTGATTCCCGATCCTCCGGGACGTATCACGGGCGGCAAGGTACTGTTTCATGAGCAGGGGGCAGTGACAGACCTGTTGGCGCTACCGGAAGAGAAGATGCGCACGTATCGAGGCAACAAGATCGCGATGATCTTTCAGGAGCCGATGACGTCGCTCAATCCTGTGTTCACATGTGGCGATCAGATCATTGAGGCAATACGGCTGCATCAGCAGGTGTCGACGGCCGAAGCCACCGAGCGCACGCTGGCCCTGCTGAAGGAAGTGCAGCTGCCACGCCCCGAGCAGATGATGAAGTCATATCCGCATCAACTGTCGGGCGGACAAAAGCAGCGGGTGATGATCGCCATGGCCATGTCGTGCAATCCCGCCCTGCTGATCGCCGACGAGCCCACCACGGCGCTTGACGTGACGGTGCAGGCAACGATCCTTGACCTGATGCGCGACCTGCAGCGGAAGCATGCCATGAGCATGATGTTCATCACGCATGACCTTGGCGTGATCGCCGAGATCGCCGATGACGTGATCGTGATGTACAAGGGCAAGATCGTCGAAACGGGAAGCGTACAGCAGATCTTCGAAGATCCCCAGCATCCCTACACAAAGGGTCTGCTGGCGTGCCGTCCGCGACTTGATAAAAAACTCCGCATTCTGCCTACGGTTCGAGACTTCATGGACGAACAGGCCGACGGTGCGATCGTCGAACGGTCGCATGCCACGGTCGAAGCAACGGTGCACGAACTCGAGATCACGCAGGACGAGATCGACGACCGGAATACGGCCCTGTCCATGGAAAAGCCTCTGCTTGACGTCCGCAACCTCGAAGTACACTTCCCGATCAAGTCGGGCCTGTTCGGTCGCACGTCCGGTTTCGTCAAGGCTGTCGATGGCATCACGTTCGACGTCAAGCCCGGCGAGACGCTTGGTCTTGTAGGCGAATCCGGCTGCGGAAAGACCACGACGGGCCGAGCCGTGCTGCGACTGGTCGAGCCAACGTCGGGTACGGTGATGTTCGACGGACGCGATGTCTGCAAGCTGAACAGTGCCGAGCTGATGAAGATGCGCCGCGACTTTCAGATCATCTTTCAGGATCCATATTCGTCGCTCAATCCTCGACTGAGCGTCGGCAGCGCCATCATGGAAGTGATGCGTGTGCACGGCATTGGCGACTCCGAGAAGGAGCGCAAAGAGCATGTGTTATACCTGTTGGACAAGGTGAACATGCTGCCGCGTCACTTCTCGAACTATCCGCATGAATTCTCGGGCGGACAGCGCCAGCGCATCTGTATTGCGCGTGCGCTCGCGCTTAAACCCAAGCTGCTGATCTGCGACGAATCGGTGTCGGCCCTTGACGTCTCGGTGCAGGCACAGGTGCTAAACCTGCTTGTGCAACTGCGCGACGAGTTCAAGTTGACGTACATCTTCATCTCGCACGACCTGAGCGTTGTGAAGTTCATCTCCGACCGCATCGCCGTGATGAATGCCGGCAAGATTGTCGAGATGGGCCCGTCGAATGCGCTATACGCTCAGCCGCAGCAGGCCTACACCCGCAATCTGATCGAAGCGATCCCCGTGGGGTCGATCGAGGCCATCCGCAAACGCGTTGCCGAACGGGACGCCGCCTAAGCTTATGATCACGATCGACGGCCTATCGAAATCCTTTGGCAGTAAGTCCGTGCTCCGAGGCATGAGCATGGTGATCCCCAATGGGAAGACCACGTGCATCATCGGAAAGTCGGGCTGCGGCAAGAGCGTGCTGCTTAAACACATCGTCGGTCTGCTCGATGCCGATGCCGGTACGATCATGATCGACGGCAAGAACATCGCCAAGATCGGCAACGACGATCTGTTCGCGCTGCGACGTCGCATCGGCTACGTGTTTCAAGGGGCGGCCCTGTTCGACTCGCTCACGGTGTTCGAGAATGTTGTGATCTCGCTTGTCGAACATGGCGAGACCGACAAAAACACCCTTGAATCCGAAGCGCGCCGCGTTCTGTCGGCCGTTGGCCTCCTGCCTGATCTGTCGCTGAGCGGTACCGACGACTACGAACGCGAGTACGCAATCCTGCGGGCAAAAAAGCCCAGCGACCTGTCGGGTGGCATGCGCAAACGCGTCGGCGTCGCCCGCGCACTTGTTGGCGATCCCTCGTACATCTTCTACGACGAACCCACGACGGGTCTGGATCCCGTCACCTCGCAGCAGATCGACGATCTGCTGGCCGATCTTGCGAAAAAGCTTCACGTCACCTCGGTTGTTATCACCCACGATATGTTCTCGGTATTCAACATCGCCGATCACGTGGTGATGATCGATGGCGGACGCGTCCTGTTCGAAGGAACGGTGAGCGAACTGCACGATGCCCGCGAGCCGGAAGTGATCGAGTTTCTTGCACGCTATCATCCCGACGGGCGGCACCGGATGATACCGTGATGTGCTTACCGGCCTCCGGTCTGTAACGAAAAGCTCGATCCGAACGTCATTGCGCCGTGACCTTACACCTTATGACCCAACGTCTCTTCATCGCCATATTTTTGCTTGTGCTGGCCCTTGTGCCGGCCCACGCGCAGTTCAACGTCGAAGTTATTCCCTCGGGCGGAGCCCAGATCGATGCGCGAACGGCCTATCCCGATGTGCAAATGCGTCTGCGCGCCACGCGTGCGGGGGTGCCACTGACACTCTCGGCTGGCGACGTTGTCATCCTCGAGGGCAACATCCCCGTCGTCCCAAGGTCGGTCACGGACATCGGTGCGGGGACGCATCTGGTGACGTGGACGCTTTCGCGTCAGAACCGGCAGTCGACCGGCGATGATGTGAACACGATCTTCGTGACCAAGGGACTGGAGACGGCATCGACCACGGCGATCTACAACCGTAATGACTTTCCGTCATTCCGCGTGCTTGACAGCATGGGTCGCGCATTGCCGCGCTACATCGACTTCGGATCGGTGACGGCAGGAAGCGAAGTGATCGGCAAGTTTCGTCTGTGGCCCTTCACGGCACCTGTCGAAGGCACACCGCCGCAGGAGCGCCGCATTCTGCTTGAGTCGATCGAGACGCGCAGCGGCCTGATCGACGTGGTGTGGCGCGGTAGCTTCATCGACCGTATCAACGAGCTGCCTGCCCAAGTGCTGTCGCCCATCGAGTATCGCTTCGACCTTGTCTTCAAGCCCGTCAGCGACGAGCCGCTCGTCGATACGCTGATCGTGACGTATGAGGGTGGCATGACGGAGCGCATGGTCATCTTCGCCAACCGTCGCACCTTCAAACGTCTGCCACGCCTGGTGTTGCTCACGCCCAATGGCGGCGAAGCCTTCGCCCCCTGTCAGAAGATTCCGATCACGTGGACGGGGTCGCTGAAGGGATTCCAGACATACGTGGACTATACCACAGATAACGGTCGCAACTGGATCCGAATCGATTCAACGCTTGATACGACGCTGACGTGGGAGGTGCCCGAGACGGTGACGCAATCGGCTCGCATCGCCGTCTATCAGGAGTATGATGCTGCCGAGCCCGTCTGGTTAAGGGGCGAGGCTGCACCGGCAACAAATGTTGCCGTCTCGAACGACGGCATACGCGCCGCCGTTGCCTACCGTAACGGCGCGATCCAGGAGTGGGACATCATCACGCAACAGCCGACGGCGAAGTATCAGTCGAATCCGGCCTCTCCCGTGGTTGGTCTTGCCTATCAGGGCAAGACGTATAACCTGCTTGCTGCGATCAATCGCTCTTCGGGCTTGGACGCCGTGGCGCGGTTCGTGCCCGGCAAGACAGGGCCTGATGTGCTGGCCGATATGCCGGCCGGCTTCGAGATCCGCGATCTTGGGGTGGATCCGACGGGCGAGAAGGTCTACGTGTTTCCGCAGTTTGGACCACGCATGCCGGTGCGCAATGCAACAACGCTTGACTCGATCACGAATCTTGCTTTTACACAAGCCATTACGGCTGCAGTGATCAATCGCGATGAACTCGTGATCGCCCAACTGAACGGCACGGTCGAACGCTGGAAGATTCCCGAGACCGTCTTTCTGCAGCGATTTGAGTCGGGCATCGCCAAAACGCGAGGACCGCTGATCTCGCGCGTGGCACTGGCACCGTCGCGCCGCTTCATTGCCTTGGCAGGGCAGACGTCGCCGGCATCATTCTCGCCGCGCGACCAGCTGACGTACATCTATGACCTGCAACGCGGCGACCTGATCAGGCTGGTGCAGTCGCAGGCAGGTACCGAGATGGCCAACATGGTCTTCAGTGCCAGCGATGCCTACCTAATGCTTGGCTATCGCGCTACGCCGCAACTGCGCGTGTTCGATATCGAGGCGCAGGACGTCCTGGCCGGCGAAGGAACGGCCTTCCAGGGTCTGATGCAGGACATGGAGTTCGCACCCGACGGATCACGTTTGGTGACGTGCTCGTCCGATCCCGTTGTCGGACGCAATACGCTGCTGCAGAACTTCGCCACACCCGAGCGTGATTCCAGCGATACGGTGTTTCGGATCGCGCCTGCAGACGTTCCCGTGCAGGTGCTGCAGCTGAGGCCCCTGCTGGTTGGTGATTCAACGGTGTACACCACCTCGACAGAGCTATGTAACCAGGGGCCGTCGCTCTGGATCATCGATCAGGCCACACTGCGTAACAACCGCTGGCTGCGCTTCGATTCGACCATCATCGGCGATACGGTCCGTCCCGGCGAATGCATCCGCGTGCGCTTTGACGCGATGCCGTTGGACACTGGGCTGCTGACGGATACGTTGGACATTCAGGCCTGTTCGACCATGACGTCATTGCCGGTACACATCGACGTTGCCGACAGGTCATTCACACTGCTTGGCAACGGTACGGACTTCGGTGATGTCTGTGTTGGCAAGCCAAGCCGACGTCGTGTGACCATCTTCCGCAACGACGATCCAATACCGGTCGTGGTGAATGCCATCTTCCCCGATCGCGGCTTGCTATCACAGTTCCGCGTGGTGAACTTCACTGCGAACACCATCGTCCCGGCCGGTGGCACCATCGAGGCCGACATCGAATTCGTGCCCACGGAACTTGGCCGCGATACGGCCTTTATCCTGATCGCCTATGCCGGATCCGAAACCGTTCGCAAACGCATGACGGTCTATGGCACGGGCAAGGGCGCCGTTGTCAACACGTCGCACACGGTGCTGCCGTTTATCTCCGAGATATCCGAGCGCGACGTGATGCTCACCAATGTGTCAGACATCACGGTCACCGTCACGTCGGCTACCGTTTCTGCCGGGGCACCGTTCACCGTGGTCACGCCTGTGCCGTTGAGCATTCCTGCAGGTGACAGCGCGATGCTGCGGATAAGGTATACGGGAGGCGTCATCCCCGATACATCGAAGATCACGTTGGCCTTTGACCCTTGCGCCGTCGATCGCATCATCGCCTTGCGTGCCTACACCGGCCAGGCTGTTGTTGCATTGCCAGTTGTGAGTGCCGACCCACGGGGTGACGCCGTCATCCCCGTCGACGTCGACATCACCGAACCCATTCCGTATGCCGGCGTCCGCACGCTCGAAGGCTCCTTCACCGTCAACCCCCGTCTGTTCCTTGCTCGCACGGTCGAGGTGGAAGGGGGCAGTGGCGAGATCGTTTCGCAGGACGTGACGAACGACCTGCGGGTGGTGCGATATCGCATCACGAGGCGTTTCGACGCCGACGGTGTTGCCGGCAAGGTCGTCGGCTGGGCAGGTCTTGCCGAAGTCGACTCGTCGAGTCTTATCGTCGACACCACGGCACCGAACTTCGGCGGCAGCGTTCGCACCACGGGCCGAAACGGCCTGCTGCGGATCCTGAATCCTGATCCGTCGCGACGCATCGTCGACCGTCCGATTCCGCGCATGATGATCCATCCTAATCCGGTTGATGATCTGGCGACGCTTACGGTTGACGCAACATCATCCGTGCAGGCTGCATGCCGCATCATTGACGCGCAGGGCCGTCTGGTCCGCACGTTGCCTGTGCACACGTATCAGCCGGGCACGCAGCAGCAGACCTTGTCGTTTGCCGGCTTGCAGCCGGGTCTGTACACGGTGGTGCTGGTACATGCCCAAGGTTCCGTTGCAACCACGGTGGTGGTGCTGTGACGCATCTGCCGCTTCTACAGCGCCTTCGGCGCATCGTTCGTACCGTTATTGCCAACAGCGTCTGCCTTGGCGCTGCCGTCGCAATCTCTGGTTCGCAATGCAGTGTCGTTGCCCAGGACGTCCGGACCGGGGCAGACAGCACGCTTAAGCCGTACATCCTGCGTGCCGCCGTCGACGGTGGTCTGGCACTGCATACGTCGTCGTTTGCGCAGCTGCCGGGATTTGCCACGTGCTGTACCACGTTTGATGGCGGCAGCGGTCTTGCCCTTGGCGTTGCTGCGGGCATCCAGACCGTGCCATCGACGTCGTGGCTTGGGCTGCCGCTGAGCTATGGCGTCGACATCGCAGTGTCTTCGCTGGGGGCATCGCTCAGCACGCGCGAGTTCGCGGGTAACATCATCCGCGACAACGAGCGCATTGACGGCATCGTCGAGCATACGATCAATGCAATGTATCTGCCTGTCGGCGTCGAGCCGTTTGTCTCGGTGTCGCTCCCGGCCATGCCGGCCTTGTCGATCCGTGGCGGTCTCTCTGCAGCCATGCCCATCGTTGCCTCGTTCACGCAGCAGCAACAGTTGGTCGAGCCTGCGTCGGCCGATTATACCTTCGAGACCGGCACGCGTACTCGGGGCGTGATGGAGGGCAACATTCCCGATGCCGGCATACGGCTTGCGGCCGTTGTTGGCCTATCGTACGACGTTTACAGCACCGACCATTTCTCTATGGCCTCGTACCTGCGGTACGACCATCCACTCACGAACATCGCCTCGCCGGTTACGTGGTCGGTCGGAGCGTTGCGCCTGGGTGCGCTGCTTCGACTGCGTCCGCGCATATCGGTCGCGCCGCCACCACCACCGCCGCCGCCGCCGCCACCACCGCCGCCACCGCCGCCGCCCGTCGTGGAGCGGTATGCGCCGTCGGTCGAACTGCGCGTCGTGGCAGCGGGACGCGATGTGGCCGTGGGCAGCGTCACCGACGTGCCCGTCGTCAGCAGCCGCACACAGGTGCGTTCCTTCACGGCACCTCCGGTTGTCTTCTATCGGTTCAACAGCACCGAGCTTACATCGGTAGCGTCGGCGCAGCCGCAGGAGCACGTGCTCGAGGCCATCCGCCAGCTCTTGGAGCGAGACTCGTCGATGCACGTTACCGTTATCGCAAGTGCTTCGGCCGACGAAGACCCGACGATCATGAAGCAACGTATCGGCATGGTGCTGTCGCGTCTTGGCGGCCGCCCCGACCAGTACACCATACGCTCGGCCCAGGCACCACCGTCGAAACAGCCGCAGCTGGACGACGAGCAGCGCTGCGTACGCTTTGAGCTGAACGGCCGCAGTACGGTGATACCGGCCAGTGTTGCAACCACGACGCGGTCTGCGCAGGACATGACCGTGATGGTGCTGCCGACCACCATCTGCAACGGCGATCCATGCGTTGTGACCGTTGATGCACGCTTCACCGGTGAAACCGCGGATCGGTCGATACCTATCGGCGAGATCATGGCAGCGCGTGACGTTGCCCGCCTGGACCTGTCAGGGAACGTCCTGCCCACATTCGAAACCGTCAAGGCCGTGATCGCCGTCAACGTCCATGTGCCAAAGGACAACAGCGACACCGTCGTCAAGGCCGAGGTTCTGCTCAGGCCGGTGCAGGCAAGGGCCGACACGGTAGTGACGAACATTGACATTGCCGGGAATGTACTGCAGGGCGACCGCATCCTTGGATACTTCGGATACGACGGTGTGACCTTCACGTCTGTCGATTCCACGGTCGTAGCCGACGTGCGACGGGCTGCTGCCGCGGGCAAGCGCGTTGCCGTGATACCGGCGACGGATGATCTTGGAACGGCCGACTATAACGCTCAACTACGTCGCCAGCGCGCAGCAGCAGCCATCCAGCTACTTGGCCTGCGTGCCTCGGACGTAACGATCATTGCCGATCAACAACCTGTGGTCACGGCCACAACAGCGTTGGAGCGCACCGCACACCGCTCGGTTCGAGTACGAATCATTGACTAGGATGCCGATGCTTACGCGTGATGACTTCTTTCTGCGCCAAGATATTCGCTTCCTGAACCACGGAAGCTTCGGCGCCACGCCGCGCGTGCTGCTCGACGAATGTCGCCGCTGGCAGGAGCGCATGGAGCAGCAACCTGTGCTGATGCACCGCGAGCTGCCTGCGCTGATGTATCAGGCCCGCATCGCCCTTGCAGACTACCTTGGATGTAAGGCGCAGGACGTGGTATACGTCACGAACTCGACCTTCGGCACCAACGTGGCCGCTCATGCAATTGGGCGGACGCTGGGTGCAGGCGACGAGATCCTGGTGTCGGACCATGAGTACGGAGCCTGCATTCGCGCATGGAACACCCATGCCGTATCGCGCGGTGCCGTCATCGTCACGGCCCACATTCCCATGCCGGTGCCACCCATCGACGATATCGTCGACATCATATGGGCCGGCGTTACAGAGCGCACGCGTGTGCTGTTCCTAAGCCACATCACCTCGCCCACGGCCATCACGCTGCCCATCGCCGAACTTGTCCGCAGGGCCCGCCAGCGCGGTATCATCACCGTCATCGACGGATCGCATGTACCCGGACATATCCCGCTGCATCTGGACGAGCTGGGTGCCGACATCTACACGGGCAACATGCACAAGTGGATGTGTACGCCCAAGGGTTCGGCCTTCCTGCATGTGCGACGCGAGCTGCAGGACGCCATCGGTCCCATCGTCGTCAGCTGGGGTCCGGAAAGTCAGTCGTTGCACCACAGCAGCTTCATCGACGAGCACGAGTACCTCGGTACGCGCGACCCTGCCCCCTTCCTTACCGTGCCATATGCCATCGAATGGATGACGTCGAATGACTGGCCTGCCGTACAGGAGCGGGCACGGACGTTGGTGCGATGGTGCATGGATGAGCTGACGTCGATTCCCGGTATCACAGCCATGCATGTCGATCGGCGCGACGAGCAGTTGCAGATGGGCGCCGTGCTGTTACCGGTGGGTACAAACGTTGACGACCTCAAGCGCAAACTCTATGACGAGTATGCGATCGAGGTCGTCGTACATGCGTGGCGCAGTGCGCCTATCATCCGGTTCAGCGTGCATGCGCACACAACGCAGCACGATCTAGCTGCGCTGGTGGCAGCGGTCAGAGATTCTTTTGCTCCTTGATCTTTGCCAGGAACTGTTCCATAAAGACCACGGAATCGGGCAGGTTCAGGCTGAGCTGTGCTCCGCCGTTCAATTCAAGATCCACGTAGATCTCATTCTCGTGGTACTTGTACTCAACGCGGATATCGTGGATATCTGCGAAGGGAACGCTGTGCTTGCCAAAATGAAAGATTGTCATCGTTGTATCTCCTGGATCATTGGTGATTAAGGAACCTGAGTCAATGTACGTGGTCGAGCGTCAACCTTTTCTGACAAACGTCATAGTGTGCCAAACAGCCGGTCACCTGCATCGCCAAGACCGGGCACGATGTAGCCATGTTCGTTCAGTGCCTCATCCTGTACGGCCACCACAATGCGCACGTTCGGATGTTCACGGTGCACGCATGTGACACCCTCGGGGGCGGCGATAAGGCAGACGGCAATGATGGATGTGGCTCCGGCACGTTTCAGGGCATGGATGGCATCGACCATGCTGCCGCCGGTTGCAAGCATCGGGTCGATCACGATCACGGTCGACGTTGCCGACAATGGGGGAAGGCGCTGGTAGTATTCTTCGGCTTCGAGGGTGGATTCGTCGCGCTTCAGTCCAATGTAGCCCACCGAAGCATAGGGCATGATGTCCAGAAACGGCTGTAAAAGACCAAGTCCGGCACGCAGGATGGGCACGATCACTACGGTACCATCAACAACCCTGCCGGCAGTGGTGGTAAGGGGCGTGGTAACGTCGACGTCGTGCGACGGAAGGTGTTTCGATGCTTCGACGGCCAGGTGAAGACCGATCCGGCGGACGGCGTCACGGAAGGCGGGCGTTGACGTGTGCACGTCACGGATTGTCGTGATGTCCTGGGCCAGTGCCGTCCCGGAAAGGATCGTTGTCATGTCAGAACGCCGGAAACCACGTCAGCGTAAGGCGGGGAATCGAATACAGCGTTGTGACGTTGGCACGATTCACCGACACGCGTGTCGGATCTGACGGATCGACGATCAGGCCATCATCCGTGATGTACTTCGGATCGTCGTCGACCACGGCGTCGAAGCGTTGTACGACGCGATTCATCTCCTGACCAAGCATAAAGTTGAAGCGTACGTCGAACTTGGGATAGAACGTACCGATGGGCGAGGGGATGGGCACGCCGATACCGACACCGACATTGGGTCCGTACTTCGTGACGGTCGACGTCTGATCGTCCACGATGGCAAGCGTTGCGCCTGCCGTTGCCATGAAGTTCACCTTGCTATATGGATTCATCGTGTACAGCAGGGCGGCCTCGAAGATATTCGTGATCGTCGGGTCTACGCCGAACCGTTCGGCCAACACGTCATTCTTGGTGTACAGGTAGGTTGCCTCGACAGTGAAGGCATCGCTGGCCCGGTACATCATCGTTCCGCCGAATGACACAAGACCGTCGTACGAGATCGGCTTCGACTTGCCGGAGTCGCCATAGCTGACCCAGCGGTTGGGCTGGGGATTGGGCGGATACGTCTTGCGGAAGAACTCCTGTACCAGCTGCTGGCGTTCCACTACCGTGTTGAAGCCCAGGGTGAAGCCGACGCCGAATGTGCGTGGCTTGAGGTACTTGGCCCAGGCCAGGGAATCCAGCTCGTAGACCTCCATGGCGCGGTCATACGCATCATCGAACTCGTAGTCATCCTCGTTGGGCAAGGTCGGTTGCGCATACGCCGACGAGGCAACAACAAGCAGCAGCGCCATAAGACCAAAGAGCTTGCGGGCGGTGGCCGTTGATTCGTTGATCACATCCTGGAACGTCATAGATCGTATCTCCGCGATTTTCTCCGCCACAAGGCGGACATGCGATGGTTCGTTGCGTTGCCCCCTGAATGGCACGGGGGTAATGTAGGGAGAATCTGTTTCAATCATCCAGCGTCCTGCGGGAACCTGCCGTACGACGTCGGCCAGCGTGGATTGTTTGAACGTGATGTTGCCGGTGAACGACACGTGCATGCCAAGGCTGATGGCGCGATGCATGACGTCGGCGCTGCTCGAAAAACAGTGCAGCACGCCTTGCAGGGTACCGTCCTGCTCCTCGTTGATGATGCCGAGCACATCATCGTCCGACTCGCGGTTATGCACGATGACGGGCTTGCCGACCCGCTTGGCGATGCGCAGCTGCTGGCGGAAGACGCGCTGTTGCACGTCCTTCGGACAGAAGTCGTAGTAGTAGTCAAGGCCGATCTCGCCCACGGCAACCGTCTTTGTGTCTGCGCACCAGGCTTCGACGAAGGCCAGATCGGCGTCAGAGGCTTCGTGGGCGTGGTGGGGGTGAACGCCGGCGCCGTTGAAGATGCGCGGATCAGAGGCGGCCAGCGTTCGCACGTTCTCGAACCGATCGGGCGAGATGGCGGGCACGATGATGGCAGTCAGGCCTTGTTCCCACGCGCGGGCAACAACCTCGTCGCGGTCGGCATTGAAGGCAGATGCATCGATATGGGCATGGGTATCGATCATGCGCCGGCGCCGAGTTCCTGCAGTCGCGCCATCACGGCGTCGACGTGGCCGGGAACGCTCACCTTGGCGAAGGTCGCGGCGATCTTCCCTTGCGGGTTGATGATGTACGTCGTGCGCTCAACGCCCATGTACTTGCGGCCGTACATCGACTTTTCCTTCCAGGTGTCATATGCTTCGCAGACGCTGTGGTCTTCGTCGGACACCAGGGTGAAGTTCAGATCATACTTCTTCTTGAAGGCATCGTGCTTCTTGGGTGCATCGGGCGACACGCCAACGACGGTCACGCCCATGGCCGTGATGTCCTGCATCGTATCGCGGAAGCCGCAAGCCTCGGCCGTGCAGCCGCTGGTGTCGTCCTTCGGATAGAAGTACAGCACCAGCCACGACCCCTTGGTCTTGGCAAGAGAGAACGATCCATTTCCGTCTGTTGCCGCCGTAAAGGCCGGCGCCTTGCTTCCTTCGGCCAGTGCCATGTCTTGTCCGTGCTAAAGGTGAAACTACCGTGTCGGACGCCAAACGTCGTCCGCCCGCGTTGCGTTCAGCCGCTGCAAAACTACGCCAATCTATTTCCGCACCCACGTAAACCCACGTAAACCCACGTGAACCCACGGCTGAGGCCGTGGGCTAATGCCGTTCATTCGCACCCACGGCTGAGGCCGTGGGCTACTATAGGCCGACGCATGATGTGCCCGATGGGAACGACGGACATGCATTGCACCATTGCGGACCGGCATTAAACGTTGAAACGAACGTCCCGCCTATCGATCGTTGACCCATGTTAACCCACGGCCATTCCGACGTCGACCCATATTAGCCCACGGCCTCAGCCGTGGGTTCGCATGTATGCACGCGCGGATGCGCCTGATTTCGATCGACGTACCACATAATGTAGGGGCGCGGCATGCCGCGCCCGTGCTGAGACGGTGGAATGCGTTGGTGGTTTGTTTGCATCCACGGCACAATGCCGTTCTTTCGCATCCACGGCGCATTGCCGTTCATTCGAACCCACGGCTGAGGCCGTGGGCTAAGATGGGCCGACGTATGATGAACCCGGTGCGAACGGCGGAGATGCATGGCATCACATCGTTGCGGAACGGCCATCAACGTTTGAACGAATGGTCGGCCATTCCAACGTCGACCCATATTATCCCACGTCCCGCCTATCGATCGTCGACCCATATTAGCCCACGGCCTCAGCCGTGGGCTCGCGTGTGTGCAAATGCGTTGGTGCGGGCGCGGCATGCCGCGCCCCTACGGGGATGGTGAAATGTGTTGGTGGACCCGCTCAACCGACCAGACTCCAGAACTTCCGCTTGTTTGCATGCATCAGCCTGAAGTTGATCATGAAGTCCTTGTGCTGTTCGTGCGGCCCCCAGTTACCTACGTTACGTGATAGATCTTGGACACGGCTGAACAGTGTCGCGGCCGTATCGTATGCATCGGCTCCTGCAAGCATCAGTCGATTGACAATCAATCGAAAAAGGAGTGCGGCCGGACGTGGATGACCACAACTGGCCAAGGATTCGGCCAAAGCGACCCAAGGTTGCAGGCTGTGGCTATTGCGCGAGAGACTGGTGGCGTAGTTGCCTTCGACATAGCCGGCGATCTCGTCGCCGTATCCTTCGTGCACAAGAAGATGCAGCATGTTGGCATCTATAGTGTCCGGTTCTTGTTCGGTGCATATGTATTGCATGACCGATCCCAAAAGATTGGCATATGCATCATCACCGTACAGTTGCAGAAACCGGGCAGCTAACTGATGCTTGTTGTGCTTTACGATCATTGAGCGCATCAGCCCCTCGCAGTCGGCCATCTCGGGGCATTCCCCCAGGTAGCGCTCTAGCACTGCTTGTGCACGCGCGAACAATCGGTAATCAGTCGCGGAGAGCTCGTCGAGGAGTACCCTTGCCCCTTTATAGTTGCCATGGTCGAGATACATTTCGGCAAGAGTGATGCGATCCAACGAACTGATGACGCCGTTTACAGTGACATGGCGCCGGAACGCTTCGATCCTGCCGGTGGAAGAGAGAATGATTCCGGCGAGTCCGTGGTACATTTCGAATTCATCTGCGTGTTTAATATCAGACGCCTTGGCCGTGGATGCGGCGACCAGTGCAAGAATCGTGTCGACTGTCTCATCGGGCAGCTCGGCACCGGCGCGCCGGAACAATGCCGCGACTCCACGGAAATGGCCGACATCCAAAAGGAACCCCAATCCCTCCGTCAACACGTCCGCACTGGACAGGCGCTGAGAGACTCCTACCAATGAATCGGTTACCTTGCCAGCCATAACGTTGATGATGGGGTCGAACGAGTCACTTCGGCGGAGCCTGATTTGCGTCTCGGTGGCAAGAAGACGAGAAAGTAGGATGAATGCCTGCTCGGCGTCGTCGCCACATTCCCGATTGATGCGATCAGCCAGACTGGAGATTGATGCGGCTACCTGCTTAGAGGATTGGGCTCTGCCCTTTGCGCCGTAGGCGCCGAGTTTGGAAATATCGCCTTTGATCGCAGCGATGCGCTCGTTACGGGATGACGTCAGGTGTGCAAAGAGCTTGCGTACGCTGGGTTCAGATTCCATGGCAGCGACAACAACCGAAAGAAGCTCATCATGTGAGAGATCCGATATCCGCTGCTTGAGGGATTTGTTTGCCATTGGTCGCAACTCCTGAACACAAGGTCTCCAATAGGAGTGGAAGATACTTGTCGCTGCCGAACCTACGGCTTGTGCTTTCCCAATTCGCACTCCAATGAGGGATCGTTCGCTCCAATCAATACAAACTCACGGTCATTCGGACATCGACCGATATTAGCCCACGGCCTCAGCCGTGGGCTCGCGTGTGTGCAAATGCGTTGGTGCGGGCGCGGCATGCCGCGCCCCTACGGCGTCGATGGAATGCGTTGATGGTTTGTTCGCACCCACGGCGCATTGCCGTTCATTCGGACCCACGGCTGAGGCCGTGGGCTACTATGTCTGAACGCGTGCAATTCCGCGCGGACGCGCGTGAATCGATCGACGTACCCAATACGTTGGAGGCGCGGCATGCCGCGGACCTACGGTATGCATGCGCACGATTCCATGCCTTTCGGCAAAGCGCAAAACGTCGTGCTGAAGGTCGAGGTCATCCAGCATCTCGCGTGGAGTAATTGCGTCGTCCGCTCCGCATAAGGCCACGGCATCAAGGTTCATACGTTGGGCGTGAAGGGATCAGGCATCGGGTGGGCGGTAACGAAGCCTGCTTCGGACGCGAGCCCGTCGGCTTCACTCCTTCATCAACTCGAACTGGCCATGCGCAAACGCAGAAATCTGCGTCATCAATTTGTGGTTTGCCGTGTCTCCATGTGTTTCTATCCTCGTGCATGACGCCTGACAATCCCACCTGTAATGCCGACATATTCCTGAACCGCCCCCGCCGACGATTCAGTGCGTGTCGAGGTGCACTACGATGCCGGGATATTCTGGCAATACCAGCGGCGTATGGCGCAGCTGTTCGGGCCGGATGTTCGAACCATGAACGAGTATTTGCCCAAGCACGTTGACAGCGTTGAACTATCAGATGCGTCAGCTATCCTGAGATTCCGGATAGTTCGAACTGAGGGCAAACGACAGGTTGCACGAGAAGTAGATAACTACAATCTCGACGACATTATCTCGGCTGGCCATCGGGTGAACCATTGTGTCCTTTCAATCGCTCGGGGTCTGACCACGTGCGTGCAAGCACGTTCAAAACTACACGTTAGCATCAGTGACTGACTGATGTAATGCATGTCAAGCAAAATGAAGCGCCGTAGTAAGTTGTCACCCTCTTTGCACATTTGTCGTGCGGATTCCGCGTGGAATTCAACCCCTGCACGACCGTGGCCGTTCTTCGGAGGTCCCATGACAACATTTCGTCTACAACAACTTAAGGTGACGGACTATCGCTGTTTTCCCTCACTTGAGATAGAGTTCCATGAAAAGCTTACAGTGATTGTTGCAGCCAACGGTGCTGGCAAGACAGCAATACTTGATGCTGTTGGAATTGCCCTTGGCCCTTTCATCGGAGCGTTTGACGAGAGCGTTGGCAAGCATTTTCATTCGACTGATATCCGACAAACTGCGATTCGGAGCACTGCCTCGAAGGAGATGGAATATGCAGTTAATGGTGTCGGTCTTGAAGCTACCGGTTGCTTTCAATTCGATGGGGTGGGGAAGGATGTCGGCACAAAGGTTGTTACATGGAGCCGCCGACTGACGGGCCCGGTGAAGACGAAGACGACAATCAAGGAAGCGAAGAAACTCATTGATATCGGAAAGGACCTGCAGGCAGCTGTCAGGACTCCCGGAATGAATGTGGTGTTGCCACTGGTGGCATACTACGGTACGGGGCGACTGTGGCAGCAAAAGAAGCTTACGAGGCGAAAACTCACGCGTTCGTCGCGAACGATTGGCTATCGCGATTGTCTGGATCCAGCATCCAGTTTCAAGTCGTTTGTGGAGTGGTTTGCCTATTGGAACGACAACATTAGTCGTGAACACAATGCGGCCCGCAAACAAGGCCGAGATTACGAACCAACGGAATTTGATGGCTATGTGTCGTCTGTCATTCGGGCCGTCAATATCTGCCTCGCTCCCGCTGGATGGAAAAACATAGACTATTCATCAGCGTTACAGGAACTCGTTGCAGAACACGACGAATACGGTGAACTGCCGATCTCGCTTCTCAGTGACGGCATCCGCAACATGATAGGGATGGTTGCCGACATTGCGTTTCGTGCAACGAAGCTCAATGGACACCTAGGTGCACAGGCTGCAGCGCAGACGCCGGGTATAGTTCTGATCGACGAAGTTGACATGCACCTGCACCCCTCATGGCAGCAAACCGTACTGCAAAGCCTAACGAAGGCGTTTCCAGAGCTGCAGTTCATTGTAACTACTCACAGTCCGCAGGTCCTTTCAACAGTACCTCGCGAAAGCATTCGTGTTGTGGAGTGCGATGATTCCGGCTGCCGCGCAAATGCGCCTGACTTCAGCCCATTGGCACACGAATCCGGCGATGCCCTAGCGAGAGTGATGGACACGAATCCTGAGCCACCACTACAGCTTCTGGAGCAGGTCAGGTTGTTCGAGTATCTAGTACGTGCAGGAAAGGAGCTTACTGAACAAGCCCAACTGCTGCGGACGAAGCTCGAAGAAGCGGGGTATCAGCACCATGAAAGTGACTTGGCTGCCTGGAGATTCCTCGCCAGCCATAGCTCCAACGATGGAGTCGAACATGGTTGAGTTACAGCACCGCGATCCACCGCCAGTCGAGCTAGCAAATTTCCAAAACACCAATCCCCAAGCATCCGTTGTCGACTTCGACCAACCCTCATTTCAAGCCATCAAGAGAGCCGTCAAAGCTTCGCTGAATACTGATCAAGGAGGCCTTTGCGTGTATTGCGAAAGAAAGCTGGCGAGTGACGAAGGGCAGCTCGAACACATCAAGCCAAGAAGCTCTCATCCCCAGCTTTGCTTCACATACACTAACCATGCACACAGCTGCATCAACAGCAAATCTTGCGGTCAAAAGAAGAAGGACGGAATACTTCCAATCGAACCGGGCCCGGGCTGCAACAATCACTGGTGGCTGTCCGATAAGGGTACAATTGAACCAGTCCCTGACCTGACCCGCCAACAGCGGCACCAGACATATCAAACACGAGATATGCTTGGCCTCAACAATGCATATCTGGTTAATGAGCGTAAGAAATGGTTCGGCAGCGTGCAGACGGTTCTTCGCGACGCTCCCAACGATGTCCAGCTATTCCTTCGGCAATTGCCGTATAGACATATTCTTGCTACGACGCTTCACCCGAGTTCCTGAAACCCAACACATCAAGCAGGTCGACCAAGCCTTTGTCACGCTCGTCCACTCCTGTTGCGTCGGAGGCTTGTTCCGAGATGCATCCGCTCACCTCCTTTCCTCCTCCCAGCCTCCTCCGCGCCAAACCCTTCGGTGGGTTTCCGGTAAAGGTCAAAGAGGTATTCTACACGTTCACGCTCTGATGTGAAGGGCTCCTTACGGTAGCACTGATCCACAGCTTTGTCGAGTGCGTCATGTGCTTTGCGCAGGTCAGGGGGCATGGTGGTTGGGTGATAGAGGTCTGCCAAGGTTGACGTTGGATGGTTGGCACGTGCGTCGAGGACGCCTTGCGCGAGTGCTTCAACCTTTTCGCGTTGCGCGTCGGTGGGCTCGGGCCAAGGGTAGTTGTTGTAGACGAGATCTTTCGAGTAGCGATAGTCCGACTTCAAGCGTCCACACACGTACCGCACCCATGACATGTGCATGGTGGAGGTTAGAATGCCGAAGTGGTAGCGTGTGGCGTCGGGGACGATGAGGTTCAGATTGGTTGATATCACATCTGGAGACATAAAGCCCATCGGGATATACTCCCTGTTCTCGGATGAGACAGAAGGGACAAGCAAGTAGTTCGATATCGGTTGTCGTATCTCATCAAACAATGTTGGCATGTTTGCCTTCTTGCGCGTTGCAGCCTTCGTGCTCTGCGATCTGAACCGCTTGACGGATTCGACCCGCTCCATCAACAATGGCGAAGACCGAATAACACTTGGACCCGCGTTAACAAGCCATAGACAATAGCGTTTCATGCCATTAAGGAACTCATAAGAACCTATGCACTCACGGACAAACTGTTCTAGGTTGCTATCTTGACCTATCAATAAGGTGCGCTCATCTGGACTCAGTAGTAGATTCCCGTCGTCTGTCGGCTGATTGCCCTTCATCATCTCTGGAACAGCGGAGAGAGGTTTCTTTCTCGAGAGAATCACTAACTGTGCTCCGGCAGTCAGGTACCCATTGATCGCAGGAACCTCTGCCTTCGCTGCTGCTGCAGTAACGTTGGCGTAGTCGAACAAGTATCTGTGCGCCACGTCTTGACATCCAAACCCTACAATCACACAATGCACCGCCGCCACGCCTTTTGCTTCGTTCGACCAGCGGAACGTGCGATGTGCGAAGTGGATCTTGATGTCGTACTTCTGGACGAGGTGCTTCCACAGGATTCCAACTTGTTCCCCCTGTGAGATGGAGTTGGTGCTCACGAAGGCACATCGTATCGGTGTTCCCTGAATGGTCTGTGCTGCTTTCACAAACCAGCCCGTTACAAAGTCCATCACGCCCGAGCCGGAGATTCCGCCAAAGAGCTGCTTGATGGCTGTTCGTTGCGCATCCGACATCATCTTTGAACCCACGAACGGCGGGTTCCCAAGAATGAACCACTCGGCACTTGCGTTCGTATCGATGATGTCCTTGCGCCAATCAACTTCCAGGGCGTCGGCGATCTTGATGGTGGGGCCATCGGTGAGCGGCAGACGTACGAAGTAGCCGCCGAAGGTCTTGGCAAGCTCGACGTTCATGATGTGGTCGATCAGCCACAAGGCCACCTCGGCGATGCGGGCAGGGAACTCCTCGAGCTCGATGCCGAACATGCTGTGTACGGACAAACGTGACAACGCCGAGACATCGGTGTAGATCTGTCCCTTGCCGGAGAGTTTGCCCATTGATTCGAGTCGCACAAGGATTTCGATCTCGATTCGCCGAAGCTCTTTGTATGTCACGATCAGGAAGTTGCCACAGCCGCAGGCGGGGTCAAGGAATCGCATGTTCGCGATGCGCTCGTGCAATGCGCGCAGACGATGTTCCGAGTGCTGCGCATTGCGAAGCTCCTCTTCCACCTCGTCCAGGAACAGCCCCGACACCACCTTCAGAATGTTCTTCTCGCTTGTGTAGTGCGCACCAAGGTTGCGGCGCTCAACGTCGTTCATCACCCCTTGAAACATTGCACCAAAGACGGCGGGCGAAACAAACGTCCAGTTGAAGTTTGCGCATTCCAACAGGCGCCTGCGCATCTCGCTGTCGAAATGGGGCGTTGGGAGCGCTTCGGCAAAGAGCTGACCGTTAACGTATGGAAAGGCCTTCAGCTCTTCGTCGAGATTCGTTGGACGCTTCTCGTAAGGCGTGTTGAGAATCTGGAACAGAAACGAAAGCTGCGGTCCAACATCGAGGCCATCCTCGCGGGTCTTGGTTTCGAGGAAGCTCACAAAGGAATCTCGACCAAAAATCCCCGTGTCGTCGCCGAACAGACAGAACAGCAGCCGCGTCAGGAAGACCTCAAGCTGATGTCCTTCGTAGCCCGTGGCCTTGATCGCATCATGCAGCCGACCCATCAGCTCGGCGGCACGCACGTTCACGGGGTCTTCGTCGCGGAACCTGCGCGGAACGTATCCCGAGACGAATCCAAAAAGGTCGATGCGGTCAGGCAGCTCCGTGATACCGATCTCGACGTCGGTGCTTTCCGTGAGATCATAAAGACGTATACGACGGAAATCGCTGACGATCACATACCGTGGTAGTTCGTGGTCCTTCAGTCCGGGGAAGTAATCAATGGCCTGCGTAAAGGCCTTGTTCAGATCCTTCCCGGCCGACTTATGCTCTACGATCAGAAGGCCCGGCCAGAACAGGTCGATGTACCCTGCTTTGTCGCCGGCCTTGGCAACCTGTTTCTCAAATGCAGCGACGCGCTTACGGTCGACCCCGAACACCTGCAGGAACTCATCCCAAAAGGACTTTGCTTCGGAGTCTTCGGAGACCTCATCCTTCCATCGAAGGGAAAACGCTGATGCACGACTACGTATTTCTGATATCGAAAGCATGGGCGAAAATACGCGGCAGCAGTGTCCTACGAGCAACAGCAAATCAACGTATACCACCCACACAAAAACCAAACACGGCGATAAACGAACTCGTGAACAACGTTGGATTGCACTAGATCCAACAGCGACGCATGGCGGAGCTGTTCGGGGTGGGTATTCCTGCGATCGCTAAGCACTTAGCCAACATTTACGCATCTGGCGAGCTCGACTCAAGAGCAACTATTTCCAAAATGGAAACAGTTCAGCTGGAAGGCAATCGTACGGTTAAACGAGGGATAGACCTTTGTTCTGGTTCTGATCGATCCTGATGGCAAACACACTGGGATTGCTAACAGCGTCACCAACACCGATCGTTACGCTGGCACGTCCGCCCTGGATGTTTTCCAGACGATTGCTTTGCCCGTTATAGTA
>VFFB01000040.1 GCA_018882585.1 Candidatus Kapaibacterium sp. | reverse complement strand
ACACCAGTCCGGATCGCTTTCGCAGGAACCATTCGGCCGAAAACAGCGCAATGGCAAGTGCCAACAGCCACCATGAGCTCCACAGTGCGATGTCACGTTCGGAGGTGACCGTACGGTCGGCAAGACGTCGGTCGTTGAGTAAGCGCTGCATACCGGCGTCGAGCGTGCTGGGCGTGACGAATGTCCCGTTCGTTGCTTCGGCAATGCTCCGCAGAAGGCCGACATTCATGGTTGTACCAAGGAATTCGACGTTGACATCGCCCACGCTGAACCTGCCGGCGTCGGAGCCAAGTTTTGACGTTCCACGCATGGCCGTGCCGGTATACTGATAGTCTCCCGCAGGCAGCACACCAAGATCTGAGCGATATCTGCCATTACCAAGTGACGCAAGAACGATGTCGCGGGTTTTGCCACCACCGGATACCGATACCCGAACATCAGCATCGTCGACCGCTGCATTCGTGGCATCGTTCACCGTTGCCGAGAACCCAACAACCTCGCCGGCTGCATAGATACTGCGCGTCGGAGCAATGCGGATCCGTTGTCGATCAGCATTTGCCGAGAGCCAGCGCACAGAGTTATCGACGAAGCTCGACAGAGCATCAACAGCAATTCCATTACGCGCGTCAGCTGGCCCCTTGCCAAGCAGGCGCCAGCGGTAAATGCCATGCCCTAGCACAGCAAGCTGCCGGCGCTCTCCGTCGTCGCGACTCACGATAAGCGGATCGCCCATGGGTACGCCGTTCAGCCGCTGCGTAGCAAGTACGGTGGCCTGCGGACGCACATCCACAAAGGTCTCTGTACGATACAGCGGAGGCAGGTCATTCCACCGCTTCGCATCATCGTCGGTGCCAAGGCGCATGATCGGATCGGCCGCAGCTGAACCTGTCACGTCGGCCGTAACGGTCATCTCTCGCGGACGGGCCGAAACGACGGAGAAAGGCAGGACATCTGCCAGCGGTCCGAGCTTGGAGTAGTCCAGGTCCTGCGACGAGATGAACAGCAACGAACGATCGCGGCGAGCGGCGTCTGCAACCATACCCACGACTGCCGTCGGAGTAGTTGCCACCGGAAATCCCACAAGGATGATGGCAGCTGCATCCGTAAAGGCGGCAGCCGTCGGCGCATTTCCATAGAAGCCGCCACCCTGCCGCTGTACGAACACCTGCAGGCGCACCGTAGGATCGGCGCCGAGTGCGTCACGCATGAAGGCAACATCCGGACTTGGCGCACCGGCGATCAGCACGATCCCCCGCTTATTGCTCCTGACGTTCAGGAACGAAGCTGCCGTGTTATTCTTCGTGGAGATCTCACCGTCCAGGCTCGAAACAGAAGCCGTGATCTTCTTGGTACCGGCCGACGTTGGCGTATAGGCAAACACGAGATTCTGTCGCTGATTCCGTTCACGGAGATCAACCCGCTGTCTACCGATCTCGCGTCCGTCGTCGCTCAGGATGACCTCGGCGCTATTCCCCTGCATCGACGTTGCTGCAAGGTCCACACCAAGCAGGGTCTGCTCGCCTACGACGGCCGTGCTTGGGACGTCGATGGATTGGATGCTGATGTCGGACGGGGCAACGGAATCGCCGATGCCTACGGTAAGCACGGGAAGACCGTTCCTCTCGGCGATGCCTACGGGCTCATCACCGGAATTTGTGTTGCCATCGGTAACCAGCACAACTCCGCCGAAGCGTTGTGCTGCCATGTTGTTTCCTGTCCAGCGCAAGGCGGCACCGATATCCGTGCGGCTTCCACGAAGCGTTACCGTGTCGAACGTTCCCGGTGTTGCTGCAAGTTCGACGCGATCGTCAAACACCGCAATGCGCGCTCTGTCGCCAATCTGCTGCTGTATCGACCGTACTGCGTCTCGCAGCTTCTGCGCTCTTGCTCCGGAACGATCGGCAATGTCCAGCGAGCGCGACCTATCGACGAGTACGGCAACGGTCGGAGTTTCGACTTCGGATCGGACCACATGCAGGATGGGTTCGAACAAGGCCAAGAGTAGACACATCAGTGCGATCGCACGCAGGATCACCAGCACGGTACGACGTTGCGCCGGCAGCGGAGGCGTAGTAACACGATACGCATACCACGATACAATCCCGGCGATTGCTGCCGTGAGAACGAACATCCACCACGGTCCGGATGCGAGAAGCAGTGAGATCGATTCCATGAATCATCCAAGATGCAACAACTGCGCGAACGACGCACGGTTGGAGTTTTGCGTGCTCTGCCGTACCTTTGCGCTCCACTTCGGGGCGTGGCTCAGCCCGGTAGAGCACCTCGTTCGGGACGAGGGGGTCGGAGGTTCAAATCCTCTCGCCCCGACGGAGTGAAGACATCCCTTCAGGTATCCTGAAGGGATTTTTTTTTGATCCTCGCGAAAGACCGTACATGGCGGCATGCGCCTTGCCGGTCATCGGGCCGTTTCGGGCAACAGGATCAGGAAGCTCTGTGCTACGACCAGACTGGTCAGATAGAAGAACGCAACTTCCTCCCACGGAAGAATGCCCGCCACATATCGACCCGTGATCTGGTTCCGATCGAAGAACCAGATGCCCTTGCGGACGGCAACGTAGTCGGCAATCGACAGGTAGGTACCGATGGCAAGCGTCGGCACCACGACGATCGGCCAACGATCACCGCAAAGAATGTCGCCGGCGATCGCCCACTGCACGGCTACGACAGGCACAAACCAGAACAGCAGGTGCCACGCATAATGCATGGACGGGTTCCGGACGTCGATGCCCCGCCCCTTTCTGCCTATCAGCACCCATGCCAGAAGGACAATGCCGGCCAGCATCCAATGGAGTGGCTGCCGTTCGGATGCCATGGTTTCCGATGCGGGAATGGATGAATGCTGCAGGAGCAGGATACACAGTCCGATCACCTGTAGACTCTGGATGACGAAGAAGGCATACTCTTCGACGGGAAGGTGTCGGATTCGAAACCAGACTCGATCAGCCGGGAAATCCCAGATGCCGCGTGCTACAGCAAAGTTGTCCCACGGCGACGTGAAGAGCATCACGACCGTCAACAGCACAAGCACGGTCGGAACGTAAAGCATGCTGGCATCCTGCCACGAAATCAAGGCCCCAAGCAGCACGAGCGTCGGCAGTGTGAAGACGACATGGAATTGTCGATAGGTCATCTGATCTCCACGCGGTGATGATCACAATGGGATGGTAAGGGGCAACGGTCGACGTGTGCGACACGAGCGATGGCAACGGCCTGAAACGGCGTACCCCATGGAGATCCACGGGGCACGACGTTGCAAGTAGCCACGACATCGTCGGCCAATGCGATGCTGTTGATCAAACATCGCATGTGGCCCACTCGTTATTTCTGCGCCTTATCGGCGGCATCCGTCACAGCCGTGATGATAGCCTTGAACTTCTCGGCCTCGCCACCCTTGAGCGGGGCACGCGACATAAGCAGCAGGAAGTTCCGCGCCGTCTCGATCTTCATTTCGACGGTGATCTTGTCGTCGGCCTTCTTACCTGCTTTTTCGGCAGCTTCGGCTGCCTTGGCAAGCGTCTGCTTGACGTCAAGGAATGCGTCAACCTCGTTACCGCGGATATCGACGTTGTCGATGAACAATGAGACGTTCTTCACGTCGCCAAGCAGCAGATCAGGCTTCAGCATTGGTGTTTCAGCCTGCTTACCTTGTGCGAATGCGATCGACGACGTTGCGATCAACGCAAGCGTGAACGCACTAAGGATTGAGCGAAAGTTTTTCATGACTTTTCTGTCCATGAATGATGAATGAGGGTTAAGGTCGGATTCGAATGGAAGCTCGATGGATCGACGCGGCGGTTCCGAGCGAGCTGAGGGCGTAGTCAAGGGTAACGAACGAGGTAATGATCCCTACTCCGAACGAAAGTCCGGAGAGTTGTGTGGCCACATTCACGCCACTCAGATTCCGCGATCCATTGTCGTACCCCGCGCGCAACTGAATGTATTTGCCAAGGTAGAGTTCACCTCCGACGGAGAACGAAAGAAACCGCGCAGCGAGATCGTTGGCATCGTCGGCAAGATGGTTCAGCGAGACGTTCATCAGCAATGGCAACCCTCGCAATCGATGATTGATGCCAAGTCGAACATCGACGGGAAGTCGATCACGCGTTCCATCATACGTCGACAACTGCGTACCGAGGTGCATGATGGATAGACCGACGTTGGAACGCTTGTCCGGCAGACGATAGTGAACGCCGGCGTCGACGGCTACACCCGTTGACTGCATGTCGTCCAGGGTGCTCGAGATGAATTTGAGCGTCACACCGTAGGTGATGTTCGAATCGACGCTGTTGGCATAGGATACACCTAACGCAACGTCGCTGGCACCGAAGGTGCCCATACGGTCTCCGGTTGTGGTAGAGCGCTCGAACGTGCCGAACGAGGTTCCAATGATGCCTATACCGATGGTACCGATGCCCTCGATGTGATCCACGTAACCAAGCACACCGGAATTGATATCCAACACGTGTTTCATGAACGTTGCCGTGATGGAACGTTCCTGCATGGTACGGATTGCCGCGGGATTTTGAAACAGAGAGCCCGGTTCGTCTAGCAGCGCCGTTCCTGCTCCGCCCATCGCAGCAACGCGGGCCGTCTGATTGTAGCGCAGAAACGAAAAGACCGTTGCCTGTTGGGCCTGCACGGATAGCGCCGCACCGAAGGCGATGCAGCAGCAGACAACATTTCTGATATCGGTTGCGAGGGTCTGCATCATACGATTTGCCCGGAAGTAACGGCATCTACGAATACACGCGGCGGACGCGTGGGACGCCATGTGTGTGCATGCACGAACGAATGCTTGGTGTAGCCAGTGGCAAGAACGTCGTCTTGCCGGAGTACGCGATAGGAAAGCGTTATGACGGCAACATTGGGCACGTGCTCATACGTTGTTTCGATGCTTAGAACATCGTCGTAGTAGGCCGGCATCAGATACGTCACGTGCGCTTCCCGAACTGGTAGCAGCAGGCCGTGCGCCTCGAGGTGTGCATACGCCAAGCCCACCGACCGCAGCAATTCTGTTCGGCCGATCTCGAAGTAGGTCAGATAATTTCCGTTGTAGACGACACCCATTTTGTCGGTGTCGGCGTATCTGACGCGGATATCGTGGCTGTGACGGATCATTCCTCTCAACGCCCCGATTCGGAATGCTGCACGGCGGCGAGCTGCTCGAGAATCCGCTCGAGGTCTTCGAACGAATAGAATTCGATGTCTATGGAGCCGGACTCCTGACCGCGAACACGTACGCGAACCTGCGTGCCGAACAGATGCCGAAGCGTATTCTCGACCTCGGCCAGCGTCACGGCTAGATCACCGGCGACAGCCGGCTCTGTCGGACTGGCTCGCTGCACTGCAGGTGAAGTTCCATGGATCTCGCCGTTGGCTGACACGGATTTTCGCCCGAGCTCAATATCCTTGACCAGGGCTTCTGTCTTCCGTACCGAGAGATCCTTGTCGCGAACGAGCTGCAATACGCTACGCTGAGCCTGCTCGGTAGACAGTGCCAAGAGCGCGCGCGCATGTCCCATCGAGATCTGACGACGCTGAAGAGCCATTTGCGCATCTACGGGTAGTCTCAGTAAGCGAAGCATGTTGGCAACCGTCGAGCGGTCTTTGCCAACCTTTACGGCGACGTCTTCTTGCTTCAGGTTGCAGTCCTCGATCAGACGCTGATATCCCTGGGCAACTTCCAGAGGATTCAAGTCCTCGCGTTGCACATTCTCAATGATCGCAAGCTCCAGCATCTGCGCATCGTCTGCTACAGCCATGACGTAGGCAGGTATCTCGGTAAGCCCTGCCAGTTTCGAGGCGCGCAGACGTCGTTCGCCCGAGACGAGCTCGTATCCGTCGAACATCTTGCGAACAGTGATTGGCGTGATGACGCCATGCACACTGATCGATGCAGCGAGCTCTTCCAGAGGTGCCTGCTCGAACTCATGACGCGGCTGAAATGGATTCGGCCTGATACGATCGATCTCGATCATGGCAATTCCGGCAGACGCACCGCCCGCCTCGTCAACGATGGGTTGCTGCGTACCCTGGTCGGTACGCATCAGCTCTTTCGGGATGAGCGCGCCTATGCCCTTCCCCAGCCCCAATCCACCCTTAGCTGCCATGCGATGACTCCGGCGATGATTCCGTGTGGATGGAATGCTGCGATGATCGCTGTAAGATCTCCTGTGCAAGCTCGAGGTAGTTCTGTGCGCCAATACTTGCGGCATCGTACAGCAGCGCAGGCTTGCCGTGGCTGGGCGCCTCTGACAATCGAACATTGCGCGCAATGACCGTACGGCAAGCTTTATCCTCGAAGTGACGTCGCACTTCGTCGACCACCTGGTTGGAAAGACGCAGGCGGGAGTCGTACATGGTCAGCAGGACACCCTCGATATCGAGTCGTGGGTTTGTGCTTCGACGAACGATGGCTATGGTGTTCAGCAATTGGCCGAGACCTTCGAGTGCATAGAATTCGCATTGCACTGGGATCAGCACGCTGTCGGCGGCCGTAAGGGCGTTGAGCGTGAGCAGACCGAGCGACGGAGGGCAATCGATGATGATGTAATCATACGCGTTGCGAAGCGGGTCAAGAATGCGTTTCAGGAGATGTTCCCGCTGTTGCACATCGACCATCTCGATCTCGGCCCCAACAAGGTTGATGTGCGAGGGAACAAGGTCGAGGTACGGCATCATTGTCGAGACGATGGTCTGCTGAACGGCAAGCCCATTGACCAGGACCTCATAAACAGTCTTATCAAGGTCGACCGTATCGACCCCATAGCCGTGCGAAGCATTTGCCTGAGGGTCGATGTCAACCAGCAGCGTCCGCTGCTCCGCCGCTGCCAGCGATGCGGCAAGATTGACGGACGTCGTCGTCTTTCCAACGCCCCCCTTTTGATTCGCTATGGCGATGATTTTACTCATCTGGTAGTCTTTCTATGACGGGTGTTACCGGTCGTGATGATGCAGTTGAAACAATGCCAAAGCGCTAAGAACCAATGAGTGACGTATCTCGCCCGTTCGCACCATGTTTCGGAGTTCGTCGACGGTCATGAGCACGACGTCGATCTCCTCGTTCGGATCAAGTTCCTGTGGTCCGCGCCATGTACACCCATGCCAGATGTACGTGTAACACGAGTTGGTCATGAATGCCGGATTGGGTTCAACGATGCCAAGCAGCGAAGCTTCGCCGTCGCCCGCGTACCCTGTCTCCTCCCGACACTCACGTTCGGCTGCCAAACGAGGATCTTCGCCATGGCTGACGACACCACCCGGTATCTCAATGGTAATCTGTGAGACGCCATGCCGAAACTGACGTACGCAAACAACCATGCCATCGTTCGTGATCGGGATGATGTTCACCCACGACGGAGCCTCGGCGACGGTAAACCTTCCTTGGCGTCCATCCTGCGGGTGAACACGCGTGACCGACCGAAGGCGAACCACCTTCCAATCCACGGTGGCATGCTCGTCGACCGTCTCCCAGTGGGCGATCTCACGGTTGGAGCTATTATCGTGCATTGGGGGTGCTACCATCGATTCGGACGACAAAAATACGGAGGTGGCGACCATCCGAAAAACGATGTTTCACAGGTGTTTCACACATTCCGTTCACATCAGCGTCCACCGGATATCGAGATCCTGATGTCGACGCCCACCTGCGTCGTAGAATATCCCGGCGACGTAGCTCCCTCGTTGAAATTGCCATCGTAGCGCGCGAATGCCGATGCGGTAACACGGCTACTGATGGTGTATCTAGCACGGGGTTCGATAGTGATCTGCGTCGTGCCTTGGACGACAGCCGCATTGGGGTCGAAATTCGCCACGTCGTAGCGTGACTGCAGGCTTTTCTTGAACTGAGCAAGGAAGGAAAACTCAAGATCGTTTTCGGTGTCGAAGCCGAGGAATTTCATGGTCACACCTCGCTTGAGATACGATGCCTGAATCTGGATCTCGTGCGATTCCTCGAGCGAAATGGCGGCACGAGCGGCGGCATTCAGCGAGTGCGACGTCGTTGTATTGTACCGCAACGATGCCGTCAGCAGGCCATCTAGGGCCTTTTCGTCGAAGTTGGCGGTGACGCCAACGAGCGGTTTGAAACCAACCTGCACCTGCTGCACTTCTATGATCCGTCCGTTGTCGTTGATGCGTGCATTCTCCGTGTAGGTCGAGGCATATCCGTGCTCGAGGAAGATTCGTTGAGCAATGCCTTTGACGAACGGGAGTTTCTCGATCCCCTCCCAACGAAGGGTCCAGTTCAGCGCCGGCATGATACGAGCCAGATCGCCGGACCAGAGTTGCGCCGACTCAAAGCCTTCTCGGAATGAGGTCGAGAGCGCTTCCATCAGGAGCTGGTTCTTTTTGCTTGAGTCCGCTATGGCCTCGATGGGACCTCGGCGTTCATTGTACAGCCGGATGACGTTCTCGACATTGTCGTTGGCCAAGCCGAATGTGAGAAAATCAGGAAGGCTGATGAATGTTCGATCAAGAGTCTGCCGTTGGGTCACATTCGTAAACGTCGGAATACCGACGGCATCGGTAATGACGCGCTGATTTCGCGAAAAACCGAAATCGCTTTTCATGGTCAGATCCAGTGTCGCGCCTGGCCAGAGTGGCCTGCTGGACTGCAACTGAATGGTCGTTTTTTGGTTGTAGTCGTCCTGCATCACGCCATTGGGCGGTCGGACGCCTACATCGGCTGTAAATCGGAAGAACGGGAATGACGGGCTTCCTTCGACACCGATGCTTGCGTGCGGATTGCGAACCAAACCGAGCTGATAGGCAGTCGAGGGGCCCCAGATGGGATCACCTGACCGGAATGCCATCGAACGTCCCCACAGGTTGGTGATGCCCGTGCCGCCCATGACACCCGGAGTGGTAGCCTGATTGGTCTGACTTAGTACCGTTGTAAGATTCTCGAACCCAAAGAATATCTCCTGGATGGCATCGACGGTGGCTTCCAGCCAGTCCTTTTCGCCCTTCTTCGGCTGACCAAATATCTCGTTCCCAACCTGGCGCCACCGTAAGACCGGACTCAGGCGGAACTGACTGTTGTAGCGGGCATTCTTGACAATGTCGCGCTGCGCTGCATCGGGCTGCAACGGGTCGAACCAGGTGTATGTGACATTGTACGACGAGGTCGTTTCGAGCAGACGGGTCAGACCGAGGAATTCCGGAAGACGAGGTCGCATCGTGACGGTCACGGTCTGCGTAAGGTTATTGGTTTCACCGAAGTTGACAAGACGACCATTCGCGCCGAACATCTGCGAGAACAACTCGTCACCCGTTCGCTGACGTCCGTCAATATCGAATTCGAGGGGGACGAGCGTGTTGGCAGACAGGACCTTGTAGTCGATCACAGGACTGAGGAATCCGCCTTCGGTGAGCTTCCACGTGAACGATCCGGTCTGCTCTGAGATGAACTCACGAATGATCGGACTTGGAAAGTCCAGGAACCGAGACTGTTCCGTGGTGCGGCCCCGGCGCATGTTCAGTGACAGCGCAAGGTTGGAGGGCATGAAGTTGAATCGAAGGTCCTTGTAGGCTTTCAAACCGGGCACACCGTCAAGGAAGGTTGCGGGCTTAACGGAGTACTTTGTTGGCAGCGTCAACGCGTAATCAACGCGAAGATTCCATTGCCATCGGAACTTTTGTGCGACGACCTGACTGCGCTCGAACTCCTGTGCATACGAATAGTTGAACGTCAGTCTGTTGAAGATGTCATTGATGAACCAGAGCTTTGTTGGTATCCCAAGGCGAACTCCCGTAAATGCAAACTGATCCTGAACCCGCACGGTCTGCGATCGGGATCGGACATCATTGTACACCGATTGCGCTATTTGCGGTGTTGCCCCCTTGAGAAGCGTGTCGGCCTGTGCCGCACGAGCTGCAGTCTCAAGCTGAACGTCATTCTGCGCCTGGAACTGCGGATCCTCGACTGACTCGCTGTGTGAGTACATCACGGGAATCTTCGTCTCGCGCATCTCCTTGGGCAAAAGCTTTTCAAGTCCCGACGTGATCTGTACGTTCCAATCCCCCCGGTGTTTTCGATCACCGAACCGTTCCTCGAGTCGATGGAAATTCGGAGCCTGTTGTCGGGCCGACGACGTGATCTCGGCCAAGTCTGCCAGCTTGAGCGTTGCCTGTCCGACGCCTGCCCAATCGACGTCATCGACGGCATCGACCAGTCGAAGTTCGTTGACCCACATCGTTGTCGACAGTTCATTCGGAAATCGTTCAGCGGGATTGGCAACACCGAAGGCGACGAACTGCACACGCGTAAGGATCGGACTTCCCTTGATGGAATACGTTGCATCGGGGTCGTTCGGTACGGGGAAGGTCTGACGTTCGTTGATCCTGGACTGATCGCGGCGCTGTTTTGTAGCGGTGATATCGGCAAGGATAATGCGCAGATCCTGCCAGCCCCGCAGCAACGGTCGTCGATATTCGTAGTAGTTGGCAGAGTCTACACCGAACCGCACGAAGGCCATGGCCGGCGGAGTACTTCCTGCCCGCACCTGATCGGGCATGGTGGCGTCGCCATGAATGAAGAACGCCATCTCGCGATAGTAGAACATGTCCTGCTGTCGGAACAGTCGCACGGACATTCGCTCGTCGCCATAGCGCAGGTTGTTGACCTTGACGACCAGCGATTGTTCGTTGAAGAAGATGTCCTGATTGGGATCGGGATTCGAGAGCTGTCTCGGAGGCGTCACGCACGGTGGCATCGTGTAGAAGTCGGGTGCCTGCGAATTCTCCTCGCGGCTGACATAGGCTACCTGCATCACGCTGTCCTCTCGGGTGACGCCAGGCTGGAAGTTGTGCGTTCGCAGCCAGAAGGTACCGACGAGTCCCCAGTCAGCAACGTTCAGCTTTACAACGCCCCCTTGAAAATGAATCCGCACATACTGGATGTTGGTGAACAGCGGATTGCCGACGATGGAATCAGGACGACGGACGGGAATTCGATACAGGAACCATCCTTTTTCGGGATTACCCCCTACGATCTGGGGATTGGTGGCGGGATTTGCATCCAGACGCACCTCGTACCTGAAGTACGAGTTATCCAACATGATGGTCTGGCCGTTATTCCGGTTCAGGATCTCCGTATTGGGGAACTGGCCATTTTCCGACTGCGAGGCATTACCCTCGAAGTTGTTGTACTTGATAAAATCTCGCTCACTTTGATTGGCTCGATCTGCACCGAAATTGAAGAAGTAGTCGTCTCGGGCAGGGTCGGTCTCACGATTCAGCGGATCGGGATAGACAACGCGTTCGCGCTCATTGGCAAGAGTGTCAATACCCACATCCTCGCCTGCGTCAATCAGGTTGTTGGGCGGAGACCGATCTTCGGTACTCAAACGCTGATCGGGCAGCACATCTTCCGAGATCTGTCCAAGGTCGATGAACATCCTTGACCCGGGCTCTGCCCCTTCGATACGCATCATGACTTCGATGTAGTCGATGTTGTCGTTATCAAAGTTCGTATTGAACTGCGATAGCAGACGCATCATTCCGCCCCAGATCTGGGGGCGATGTTCTTCCTGGTATGCCGCAGCCTGTTGACGCACGGCAAGACTGTCCGGATCGTTCCATCGTGGATTGTTCTCGTCGATGAACTCGGGATTCATGTTGTAGATGCCGCGGGTTCTCGGGTCGAAGACAATGCGGATCGGATTGATGTTCGAACGGCCAATGATGCGAGCTCGGTTTGGATAGACATCCGCCTGCGGCACGTCGGGGACGAACTTCTGATACCAGAACGTGCGGGCCCTGTATCGTTGTGCCGTCGTGTCGTCGGGCCAAAGCGACAGATCCTGCGAGGCCGAGGAGTGCGACCATGTGCCGGGGGTCAATCCGAACGAGATGGAACGACGGGCACTTTCAAAATCATCGACGTAGGCAACGGACTTGCCGTTGTCGCTGCAAATGGTCGACATACGCTTGTTCGGCGTGGGAGCTACCATTGCCCACTCGCCGCTCGTAACAAAGGTCGACTTCTCTTTTGTGTCGAACAGCGGCAGTGCGTCAAGAGCCCTCGTCAGCCACGGAAGTTCCGCATCAAGTTTCAGGTCGAAGCCAAGCATCATGTTGGCATTCGGCTCCTGACCCGGTGGGACCCGGTCGATGATGGCGGCCTGATCGAAGTTCATGAAGGTCATGCCGATCGACGACTTCGTCTGCCGCTTATTCAGAAGCTGCAGGTCGGCGCGAACTCCGGTCAGCGTTCGTGTGGTCAGGTTGAAGATGTCGTTCTGCTCGTACTCGACATTCAGATTGGCATTCGGCAGTGTCGCCCTCGGATTCAACAAGTTGAGTGTTCCGGTGTAGTAGTCCACCGTAAAGTCACTTCCCTCGCGCAAGGGAACACCGTCTAGCGACACACGAACACTATTGGGGGCCACATTGAAATTCAACGGAATGCGCGCACCCGTGGCCTGTCCGGAGGCTTCGCCAACAATGACGAATCTGTCTTTTGCCGTGATCAGACGTGCCGCCTGATCCGTTGTGTCATAAACCTCGTTATAAACATACTGTTCGGCCAGCTCAGGATTCCCCTTGGATGCGAAGTACTCCCGGAATCCCTGGCGGAACGGCTCCAAACTTGGAAACGTGATCTCACCGCGCTGCGAATTGAAGACCGGTGGACGAGCATCGAAGGCGCCGTCAGGCGGCGCTGCGCCGGTTCCGTTGTTCACCTGGTCGATACGCAGGATCGTCGCGATCTTATCCGGAGCCCCTTGCAGCACGTCTGTCGAATCGTTCGTGTTACGGAAGTACCACAGACCGATCTTCGCATCGTTGGCGTTGACGTTCGTCATGCCGAGAGCAAACCTGTTGCGCATCTGACGACGCCAGATCGTGCGGAATCCCGGTTGCATGTTCTGACGATAGAGAAGCTTCAGTACCAGTGTATCCTTGATGCCCACGTTGGTGGACAACGTGCCATGGTACAGATCGTCGGCCGGGTCGCCAGTCGGCCCTTCCGTACGGTACGACACGGCATAGGTCCGCTCCGTCCGCATGTTCAGAATTGTGATCGTACCAAGGTTGACATCGACTTCGTATCGCTTCGGATCAAGACGCATGAATCTGCCGAGTTCTGTCGAGCCGACCTGGATCTTCCGATTACGATAGGTCGCGTCATACCGCTCGCCCAATGCATACCGCACAGGGCCAAGCGTATCGATCGCCACTGCCTCCGTAGCCTGCACATCGCGCACGTCATTGGTCGATTCCCATACCTCGATCTCTTTGATCACAAGATCGTTTGACGTCGATGGCAGTACCGGTGTGGCAGACTTGTAATACTCACGCCATACGCGGAAGTACGACGTATCCAGGAAAAAGTGATTTCTGGCGTAATCGTATGCCCGAACGGTGAAGTACGTCTTAGACGATCCGCCGCGCGCATTCAGGAACCGGCGTTCACCGCGTCGCTGCGACAGGATGGTCTTCAAAAAGAGCGGGCCGAACTGATAGTCGGATCGGATACCAAACAATGTTTGACCACCACCAATCAGCGTACTCGGCGTTTCCAGGTTCACATTGCCAAACTCGACGCGCTTGATGATGTCGTCATCATATCCTTCGAAGCCGATCTTGAATCGGTTGTTGAACTCGAACTGATTGAGAGTATTCCAGTCCACGTTCATGCGCAGTTTGTCGCCAATTCGACCGCTGACGTTGACCTGTATGTTCTGATTGAAGATCGGTGCCGACTGTGTCTGGCCAAGAACCGAGGCCGTACCAAGGCGCTGCGTATCCCAACGCCAGCCAGCTTGCACGTTCACCTCGCCATTGACATTGATGGCAATCTCCGGTTTGCCGAAAATGCCGAACAAGGGGCTGGGCGGCAGCGGGATTGAGATGTTGGTAGCCTGCTCAAGCAGCCGCTCAAGTTCACTATCGGTCGAGGCTTTCTTCAAAGAGTATGCCGACAGCGTCGAGTCCAGAATCTTGTCTGCTATCTGACTCCGTCTCGTCGTCAAGTATGTATCGATGTCAAGGGGCAGTGAAAGACCAACCGAAGATCCGTCGAGCAACTCACGAAGACGCACCGATTGCAGCGCTGAGTCGATATCGCTACCGATCATGAACCCTTTGGGATCCTTAGGATACTTGTCGCGATACTGAGCTGGTGTCAGTCGCAGACGCGTGGCCGATGTCGACGGAATAAACAGCGGCAGGTCCGTGTTTGTAGGATCACCCGATCCCATTCGCAGCGAATCCTGTTGCCCGCCCAGGCTGTCTACAACAGTTGGCGGAACGAGCATCGAGGCCATCGACCACGAGGCAAAACGCAGCGCAAGCACGTGCATGCCGTCGGCGGACTCGGCCAGATGCAGCCCAGCCACTGCTGTCTCGCATTCTGCAAGCAGCAACGGAAGCAAAAGGGCTAATCGAACAATGTGGGTACGGATCGTACCGGCCATCGCGCCGCCAGACTCATTGTGGATCGGTAATCGGTTATGTCAACTCCGGCGTACACGACGCGAAGTCAACGTTGAAGGGCGTCACAATTTAGGCGTATGGCGATCTCTCGAAGCAGTTATTGACCGAGCAAAGATAGATGTTTGTGCTGTCATCATGTAGGTCTAATTTTGTCCGTATCCCATCGACTTTCTTGCGCCGATGCCGACGCACTGGCAGAGGTACGAACTCACTGCTGTCCTATTGTAACGCATGATGCGATTCGCCGCTGTCGCAGCGCTTCTGGCCGCCGTTCTTTTCCTATCCGGGACACGAGCCTCGGCAGATTTCCACGATTATCATCAACTGGATGCCGACGCCAAACGGGCCATCGTCGATAGTCCTACGCGCACGATCATTGACCTGAGCGGTACGTGGGAGTGTAGCGTCGACGGAACACAACGTCAGCCGGTTGCCAATCCGTCGACGCAGAGACTCATCGGTGATATCACCTACCGCAGGCAGGTTCGGATCGACGCATCGATGCTGCGCCGGCACACATGGCATTTGCAATTCCTTGGTGTCCTGGACGAGGTGGAGTTGCGCATCAACGGCCGATCCGTCGACAAGTATCCGGGCGGCTTGATGCCGTTTTCGGTTCGCCTTCCGGATAGAGCTCTGACGGCTGGCATCAACACGATTGAACTTCGGTTCACTCCTCCCGGTAACGTAACACATGCTATCGAACGTATGGTTCGAGCAGGTCAGCAGCAGTCACTTGGTATGATCCGCGAGGCATTTCTTGTTGGCACGCCGCATGCGTGGGCAAGCGAAATCGTCGTCAGGCCTACGATGCAACAAGGTCGAGGCCAGCTGATGCTACGATGCTCGATCAGCGGTGGTGATATCTCTGCGCTGGCTTCCGAGGTTGGCAGCCCCGTTACAGCCGATCGGCTTTCAGCCCAGGTCGAGGCCTTCATCTACGATCGCAACAACGTGCTCGTTGCGCGATCGTCGCTGGGTACGGTCGCCGTGGAGCGCTCGCGCACTACCACGGCCGACGTGGTTGCCTATGTCGATCAGCCGCAGCTGTGGAGCCCTCGGTCGCCTGCCTTGTATCGCAGCGTCGTGCGTGTGACCGTTGCCGGCAGGGTTGTGGACGAGATCACGAAGTACGTTGGTTTTCGAACGATCGCCGTTGGCAATGGCCAACGTGAACGTCAGGTGCTGTTGAATGATTCGGCGATCTTCATCAATGCCGTCGAGTACGTAGACGATCATCCGCGGTTGTCCCGAACGATGACTGCCCAACAGATGCGTCAGGACGTGATGCTGCTGAAAACACTTGGCGTCAACGCAATACGCGTACGCTACGGTGCGCCGCATCCGTACTTCCTGCAGTTGTGCGACGAGTATGGCATACTTGCATTCGTTGAAATTCCCGCGGCCGAGATCCCAAAGTCGCTCCTTTTGCATGAAGAGACGGTCGCTCGCATGCGCAACCTTGCCCAGCGGATGGTGGCAGCGTGTGATCACCATGCATCCGTGATCGGGTACGGGATTTCGTCGGGACTTCAGGAATCCATAGCTGAAACGAACAGCTTGCACGCACAGTTAGTCCCACTCGTAAAACAGGGCGGATCCAAGCTTACCTACAAGACTGTTCCGACATCAGCCATCGATGATGTCAGTGAGGGCGGGTTCGACGTCATGTTTGTGCGTGCCGACACCCGCGAGTCGTCGAACGCCATGGCTGCGCGCATCGATCTTGCACGAAGCCGCATTCGCTCCGCGGCCATCATCGCCTCGTTCGGCAGCGTGGTTTCGCCGGCAAACCTGAACGGCTTTTCCGATCCCCTTTCCGGACAGGCGCAGGCATTGCTCATTCGTGACCAGTACAGAGCATCCAAGGCCGCCGGTGTGGCCGGAGTCTGCGTGTGGACGTTCAACGACTATCATCTTGAGCGTCCAACAATGCTCGTCGACCACTACGACGCATACATGCGTACAAGTGGCATCGTTGATGAGTGGCGACAGCCTCGTGTGGCATATACGATGCTAAAGTCTCTGATCAACGACGAGAAGGAGCCGCTCCTGCAAGCGCGTGACATGGCCACCGACACACCGTTGGTTTTCATTGTAACTGGCATCATGCTCGGCTTACTTATCGTAGCGCTGAGCAACCGCTCTCGTAGATTCCGTGAGTATGCGTTGCGATCCATCCTGCGGCCCTACAATTTCTATGCTGACATCCGCGACCAACGGATTCTCTCGACGGTGCAGACGACATTCCTTGGTATCATCATCTCGACCTCAGCAGGGCTGGTTCTGGCAACTGTGCTGTACGTAATGCGCACGTCTCCGACCTTTGAATACCTCATGCATATCGTTTTCGCCTCGGACGGCATGTACGAAGCGATCCGTGCAATTGCATGGCGGCCAGGTGTCGCAATCATTGCGTGTTCAAGCGTTGTCTTTCTGATGCTCGTTACCGTGGCTGCACTATGCCGCGTTGGTGCCATGTTCGTCAAGAGCCGAATCTTTTTCAGGGATACACTCACCATCGTGGTATGGTCAGCACTCCCGTTAGTGGTCCTGCTACCGATCGGAATCGCGCTCTATCAGGTTCTCAGCACCGAGACCATGTCGCTGTGGATCCCGATTCTGCTTCTGTCAGTATCCGGCTGGTTCGTCATGCGATGTTTGCGTGCAACGTCCGTCGTGTTCGACGTTCGACCACTGTTCGTGTACGCGATAGGTATCGGAGCCGTGCTCTCAACGGTTGTTGTTGTTGTAAGCTTGTACGACAGCTGGTACGACGCACTGGCTTTTCTCCAGTACTTCGTTGCCGTTGTTGCATCCTGATATGCTGTCTGGTGGAGCATATCGAGAGTTGAACGAACGGGAACGCACGATCCTCCGCGCAATCGTGCACTTGTACATTCTTCATGCCTCGCCCGTCGGCTCGCGCGTTCTGTCCAGATACCTTGAACGTGATGTATCGCTGAGTCCGGCAACGATCCGGAATGTGATGGCCGACCTCGAAGAGGGTGGCTACATCACGCATCCGCACACGTCTGCTGGGCGTATGCCTACCGACAAGGGATACCGCGTCTATGTTGATACGATGATGCAGGCAGAACTGCTGCCGCGCGAGGAGACGCAGGCCGTTGTTCGAAACATTCTTGCGGCTCCACGCGACTCCGTTCATCGCGAAGCGTCACGGCTTCTTGGTACGCTGTCACACCATATCGCCGTCGTGCAAACACCACATGTCCGCGACGCAAGGATCCTGCGAGTCGAGATGTTCCCGATCTCGTCGCAGCGACTGCTGGTTGTGATCGCACTCGAGTCAGACTTGGTGCGGACGCTTTCGATCGAAACAGCACACGTGTTGGATCACGATTCCGTTGATGACGTTTGCCGTCTTATCAACGAGCGTATTTCCGGTAAACCCTTACATGCCATACAGGATTTGGTTCGGGACATGACAGAGCAGGCATCGGACTCAGATCGTGCCCTTGTTCGCCTATTCGTCGAACATGCCGGCCTGCTGCAACGCCGGTCTACCGAAGTTGTCGATGGTTTGCATGTCGCCGGCACACAACATCTGCTTTCGCTTCCTGAGTTCGATCGACCTGACCGCATGCGCAGCGTGATCGAACTTGTCGAGAATCACGAGGTCATCGTCCACCTGCTCGACAGTGCGATTGATGAACACGGCGTACGAGTCCGCATTGGGCGCGAACTACCCGATGCATCGCTCGAAGAATACAGTCTGATCGCCTCGACCTATCGCGTTGGCGCGGCCACCGGAACCGTCGGTGTCATTGGCCCCAAACGCATGAACTACAGCCGGATGGTCTCGTTGGTCGACTTCGTGTCCGTCGTGCTGACTTCGTCATTCGACCAGCGTTCGGCATCATAGAATGACCGATCGTTCGTCATCGCAGCATTCTGCAACAGGCGTTCCACGTTTCATTTCGTTCTTGCGTTCTCTTATGACAGACACAGAGCCCACTTCAGACATGACATCCGACGTCGAGCAACAGGGCGAACGCTCTCAGATCGACGCGCTCCGCGACGAACTTGCCCAGGCCCAGGACCGGTATGTTCGTCTCTTGGCAGACCACGAAAACACGAAGCGGCACCACGAGCGTACCCTCCGTGAGTTACGGGAGTATGCCGCAGAGCACATGATCACTCGCATGCTGCCCGTGCTTGACGACCTGCATAGTGCCGTAGAGCATTCACGTACGGGAGCAGATGCCGAAGCGCTCCGCACCGGTATCGAAATGATCTATACCAAGGCCGTTCGGATCTTCGAGGACGCCGGCCTCTCCCCCATCGACGTCGAGCCGGGACACCCGTTCAACGTTGACCTTCACGAAGCGCTTATGCACACGCCATCGGACGTCCCCGAAGGGCATATCGTGCAGGTCATTCAACGCGGTTATCAGCTCCGCGATAAAGTCATCCGTCATTCAAAGGTCGTCACCTCAGCCGGCCTTCTGCCCCCCACCGAATAATCCGCCCCTTCCATGGCAACACGCGACTACTACGACATCCTTGGCGTACAACGGACGGCTTCTGCCGACGAGATCAAATCAGCCTATCGAAAGCTGGCCATGAAGTACCATCCGGATAGAAATCCGGATAACAGCGAGGCCGAAGATCGGTTCAAGGAAGCGGCCGAAGCCTACGACGTGCTGAGTGATGCTTCGAAGCGAGCCAGATACGACCAGTTCGGTCATGCCGGCGTGCGTGGTGGACAGGACTATCACAACTTCACGAACGTCAATGATATCTTCAGCGCCTTCTCCGACATCTTCGGACAAGGGGGCGGCGGCAGCATCTTTGATGCATTCTTTGGTGGTCAGGGAAGCCGTGGCGGCCAGCGACGCAGCGCAGCCGAGCCCGGTGCCGACCTGCGCGTTCGCATGCCGCTGACGCTCGAAGAGATTGCCTCCGGCGTGGAAAAGACGATCAAACTCCGGCACTGGCGGTCATGCCAGGACTGCGGAGGCAGCGGCGCTGCAGCTGGAAGCTCGCCGTCGACATGTCCGCAGTGCAACGGTACCGGCGAACTGCGCCAGGTATCACGGTCAATGTTCGGACAGTTTGTGAATATCTCGGCTTGCGGCGCCTGCGGCGGAACCGGCAGCGTGATCAGCAATCCCTGCCGTACCTGCGAAGGCGATGGACGCGTCGAGGGCGAATCGACTGTCAGTGTCACAATTCCTGCCGGTGTACGCAC
>VFFB01000039.1 GCA_018882585.1 Candidatus Kapaibacterium sp. | reverse complement strand
CAGATGTGCCCATCGTGAGCAGTGATCTGGCCACGAAGATCAACGCCCTTGATGCCACCACGAGGCGCACGCTGCACCAGGCACTTCTCGCTGATGCACCGGGGCTGATCGCCGAGGCCTATCGCGTTGGCATCGTCAACAACCATCGCCCTCCCGGCCGGTCGCCCATCGTAAGCATCCGCATGGGTGCATCCGAGGAACTCGTGGCCATGTCCACGATCACGGATGCAAATCGCCTGCAGGAGCTGGCGCGTAACGAGCTGCGACTGTCGGGCTCCCTGTTGGCGATCGCGACCGAGATGCTGCGCAGCGTCTGCAAACCGAACCTGCTGTATGACGAAGCGCTGACGCAGCGTTCGCGCGATGATGCCGCGGCAGCGGTGCCGCGTACGCTTGACTTCGTGCGCCAAGGCGACGTTGTTGTGCGCAAGACACAGCGCATCGACGAGCGCACCATGGAGCGGCTCTCGGCCTATCGCGAGGCATCATACGCCCGCAGCGACGTATCGCTCTCGTGGATCGTCGTGGCCGGCTCCGTCCTTCACGCTGCATCCGTCCTGGCCATCCTGGTGATCTACCTGTTGTTCCTGCGACGTCGGTCGTGGGACCGGAATGGACAGTTGGCAAGCCTGCTGAGTTTACCAGTGCTGACGGCTGCCATGTCGTGGGCCACCGTTCGCGCCCCTGGCACGATGCCGCTGGAATACATCATTGTGATCCCGGCGCTGTCGATGTTGATCAGCGTGCTGTATGAAGCGCGTACGGCCTTCATCCTGACGCTGGTGATGTCGTTGACGCTCGCGGGCGTGCGTGGACACGACCACGCGGCCGGACTTGTGATGTTGATCGCCGGCATGTTGGCAGCATATTCGACAACCAACATCCAAAGCCGCACACAGATCTTCCGGTCGATCCTCTTCGTCTTCGTCGGCATTGTTGTGGCAATTCTTGGCGTCGACCTTGAACGGGCGACACCCTTCGAGACCACGCTGCTCAAACTGATGTTCGGCACAGCGAATGCCGTGATCTCGCCGCTGATCACCTTCGGTGTGATCATTGCAATGGAACGGTTCTTCAAACTTGCAACCGATCTGCGCGTTGATGAGTTCGACACGACGACGCATCCGCTGCTGAAGCAACTGAACGAGCGCGCCCCCGGCACGTATCAGCATACCATGTCGGTCGCCCGCCTTGCCGAAGCAGCAGCACGGGACATCGGCGCCAATGCCCTGCTCACAAAAGTTGGCGCTCTCTATCATGATATCGGCAAGCTCGAAAAGTCGGAGTACTTCGTCGAGAATCAGATCGACATCGGCAATAAGCACGACAAGCTTCCGCCCAAGCGCAGTGCAGCCATCATCCGCCAGCATGTGCAGGACGGTATCGAACTGGCCAAGGAGTATGGTATTCCGGAGCGTATCTGGAAGTTCATCCCGATGCATCATGGCACCGTCATCATCAAGCACTTCTATAACAGAGCCCTTGATGAATCGCTGCTGAAGGATGCGGTCGTCGACGAGGCGGACTACCGCTACGCTGGTCCGATACCAGACTCGCGCGAGACAGCCATCGTGATGTTGGCCGACGCTGCCGAGGCGCTCTCGCGGCTCGTCGATACAAGTCAACGCGAGGACATTGATGCAGCCGTCGAGCAGATCATCATCGACCGATTCGTCGACGGACAGCTCGACAACTCGTCGCTGACGATCACCGAACTCTCGATCATCCGAGAGTCCTTCGTCCGCAATCTCCTTGGCACCGCCCATCAGCGTGTGCGCTATCAGGAAGCTCCGCGGACGTCATGACGTCAGCCGCCCCACTGCCCCCTACACTGCATCGTGATATGCATCAATTCGTGCAGTATCTGCGACTGGAGCGTGGATTGGCAGAACCGACGATCGAGGCCTATCAGCACGATGTCCGCACGTTCGCCGAATACCTTGCATCGCAGCAGATCACGTCCTTCGCATCTGTGACCCTTGCGAGCGCGCGGCAATTCTTCGTGGTGCTTGCCGAGGCCGGCATCGGTCCCTCGAGCCGTGCCCGTTACCTAAGCTCCATCAAGCACCTGTACAGGTTCTTGGTAGGCCTTGGCCGGAGCACAGTTGATGTGACCGAGGCCCTGGATCAGCCTCGTAGCAGACGGCATCTTCCCGAGGCTTTGTCGGTGGAGGATATGACGGCCATGCTGGACGCCATCGATACGTCGACGCCCTATGGCATGCGCGACCGTGCCATGCTCGAAACCATGTATGCATGCGGTCTGCGTGCCAGCGAGACACTCGGCCTTCGACAGCGCGACATTCTTGCCGACATCGACCTGGTCCGCGTCTTTGGCAAGGGCTCAAAAGAACGCCTCGTCCCCATTGGACGCTCCGCCCTGCAATGGATCGAACGGTACAGACACGAGGCTCGTGGACACCTGATCCGTTCGGCCGATACCGACGACATCCTCTTCCTGAACCATCGTGGCAAGGCTCTTTCGCGCATGGGTCTGTGGAAGATCATCACACACGCTGCCGCAATGGCAGGCCTCTCGAAGCACGTCCACCCGCACATGTTCCGACACTCCTTTGCCACCCACCTGCTTGAAGGCGGCGCCGATCTGCGCGCCGTGCAGGAGATGCTCGGACACGCCGACATCTCGACGACGCAGATCTACACGCACGTAGACCGTGCCTACATCAAGGAAGTGCATACCCTGTTCCATCCCCGCTCCCGATCATGATCCGTACACTGCTTATTCTCATGATGCTTGCCGGACAGATCACGTCGGCCCAGGTCAAGTGCGGCATCGACAACATCATCGATACGGACTTTACCATGTTCAAGGGGCAGCGCGTTGCCTTGGTGACGCACGCTGCCGCGAGAACTCTTGGAGGACGCTCGACGGCCGAAGCTTTCCTGCAACGGACCGACCTGACGGTCGTGCGCATCATGGCGCCAGAACATGGGTTCTATGGTGTGATCACGGCAGGAGAATCTGTACCCACCGACACGATCTACGATGGTGTTCCTGTTCTGTCGCTCTATGGCGAACGGCGACGCCCCTCGGCCGAGATGATCGCAGACGTCGACCGCGTCGTCATCGACATGCAAGACATCGGCGTCCGATCGTACACCTACATCTCGACCATGGTCGAGGTGATGGAAGCCTGTGCAGAGCGAAACGTTCCCATCGTCATCCTTGACCGCCCCAACCCTCTTGGTGGCTCACTTGTCGACGGCAGCATCGTCGAGGATTCCCTGCGTTCGTTCGTAGGACGTTTACCCATTCCGTACATCCATGGTTGTACGATGGGCGAACTCGCCACCATGGCTAACGGTGCCGGTTGGCTTTCGGCTGATCCATCCGGGCGTCCGCGGCAGTGTTCGCTTACGGTTGTCAAGTGCAAACGCTGGAAGCGCAGCATGGCGTGGGAGCAGACCGGGCGTACGTGGTATCCAACGTCCCCGAACATTCCCTCCGTCAATGCTATCCGCGGCTATGCCGTGACCGGTCTGGCCGGCGAGCTCAGTCTGCTGAACATCGGCATCGGCACGGCAACACCGTTCACGGTTATCGGAGCGCCGGACCTTGTCCACGACGCCTCGCTGGTGCAACGCATGGCATCATGCGGCGTACGCCTGATGGAAACGCGCTACGTGCCGCCCTCGGGCAAGCATGCACGCACGCGATGCCTGGGGTATCACCTTGGGTTTGACGCATCGGTTCGACCCTATCTGGCAGCGTTGACACTGCTGCATGCGTTTGCCGAGAGGTCTCCGTCGATGTACGTCGACAGCGTCCTGACCTCACCCAAGGGGCGGATGTTCATGAAGACCAGTGGTCGAGGAGCCCTATTGGGATTGCTGCGTGCGCGGCGACCGTGGCGTGACCTGGCTTCGCATGCCACGGACGGCATGCAGGACTTCGTGCGACGTCGCGAGGCCTACTTGCTCTACGACTGATGCAGTGTCAGTCCGTGCGCCCCGTAACGGGCGTTCGACGCAGGACGTGGGAGCGTTTGACGACGCCCAGGCCGACGGAGATGCGTCGCGTGAGCGGATCTTGTCCGTCAAAGAACACGTGGTCATTCTGCACCACCATGCCCGCAGAACCGCCTCCGTCAAGGTTCATCGCCTGATAGGCACCAAGCAGTTTCATCACCTCGGCCACCTGCCGCAGTGATGCGCCCATGGTCTGGTCCGACGACATTGTCGGCTCGATAGCAGCGATGATCAGCTTGTTCCCACTGCGGTCCGTACCAATGGCAGTGCGCGCAAGATTGTGCATAATGAAACGGCGGCCTGTGGACCCTTCCGCCTCGGCTTCGTGCTGTGCAACACCGTTGCGAACAAGCCTGGGAGTACCGCAGACGGCATTCATGAATCGACGGTCAGTATGAATGTTCGTCTTGAACTGCATCATCACCGTATCGCCCGGCTTTGGCTGCCGTGCAAGCACACCCTTCGGGAAGGACACGACGCAGCCGCGCAGCGGCACATCGACCGTACCGGTGTCGGTATCGATGACCTGACATGGGAATGGGACGTTGATCGACGGCGCGCGGAGATAGCGCAGGCGGACCTTCGTAAGCGCAAACTCTTGGTCGGCCTCGCGACGTGCCCGAGCGATCTCGAGCCGCAGCTGTTCTTTCGAGAGAGCTTCCTCGGTGGAATCCGTCGCAGTAAACACCGTGTCTTTGAGTGCCTCTTGAAATGCCTTCTCGAGCTCTCGATCATGAACATGCGGCACGGTACCACCGGCGAAGGAATTGTATACGCAGATGCCGGTACTGTCGACGCGTCGATTCACGCTCTGCACGGCCAGGATCTCGCCGTTGATACGCATCGCTCCGCTGATGCGAAAGGTGTCGACGTGCATCTGCTGATCAAAGTCAAAGAAGGCACTGCTCCACTTCTTGTAGGGCAGCATCTCGACGATCTCGCCATCGATCACGCAAGGTCCTATCACCGTTGACCGATAGGCTCGCCAGAAGTTTGCATTGACCAACGCCAAGACGTTGTTTGAGGTCTCTCGCTCGTAACGTGACACCATATCGGCGATGCGCTCCAGACCATCATGACGGTCCTCGCCCTTGATCAACCGGACGGCATTACCCGTCACGGTCCTGTCCATGATCACCACATGTACATTCACCGATGAGCCGCCATTGCTGCGATACTCGGTGTAGCGTACGCCGGGCGAGAGCTCTCGATCGCTGATCACGTTCAGCATTGTCATGTGCGTCGTGCGAATGCGGGTGCGCGTGCGTCGGCGCGACGCTGGCGCCGTTCGGCGGCGGCGTGTTGACGGCTGCACCTTTGATGTCCCTGCACGACGCCGCGTCGCGGTAACCTTCGAGGTCTTGCGCTGCGCCGCAGACGATTTGACGGCGGCAGCTGGCGTTCGCTTGGGCTGGCGCTTGCGTTGCGCCGTAGCCCGCTCCATGCCCCCTACCATGACCAGCATGGCGATGAGCAGGAGGAGCAGTGAACGATATCGATGCGGAGCCGCCAGCATGAACCCGCAAATTAGGCCGTGGCGAACGCATGCCCAACGTGATAGTTTGCACATCAACCGTCCACGGTTGGATGTCGTAAGTTTGCCACGCACACATCAACCGGAGTACACCACACCATGAGCACTGTCCTGCTTGAACGTCGCGGCGCCTATGCCGTGATCACGCTGAACCGTCCCGATAAACTGAATGCGCTGAATGGCGAGCTGCTGCAGACGTTGGCCGACGTGTTGACGGACGTTGGCGCCGATACAACGATCCACGCCGTTGTGGTGACCGGTGCCGGCCAGAAGGCCTTTGCTGCCGGAGCCGACATCGGCGAGCTGCATCAGCAGGACGCCTTCGGCGGACGACTGTTTGCCGAGCGCGGACAGCGGGTGTTTAACATGATCGAGCGACTTGGTAAACCGGTGATCGCTGCTGTGAACGGCTTCGCCCTTGGCGGCGGCTGCGAACTTGCCATGGCCTGTCACATGCGCTTTGCCAGCGAACAGGCGCAGTTCGGTCAGCCCGAGATCAACCTTGGCATTATTCCGGGATACGGTGGCACGCAACGTCTGCCTCGCCTTGTGGGCCAAGCGAAGGCGTTGGAACTGATCCTTGCCGGTGATCGCATCAACGCACAGGAGGCATTGCAGATCGGACTTGTAAACCGGCTGTATCCCCATGCCGAGGTGCTGGCCCAGACAGAGGCATTTGCCGCATCACTGGCTGCCAAGGCTCCACTTGCCCTGTATGCCTGCCTCGAGGCCACACAGGCCGCAAGCGACACCTCGGAACTTGAAGGACAATACATCGAAGCGTCGGTGTTCGGTCGTACATGCGGTACGAGCGACTTCAAGGAAGGCACGGCGGCATTTCTGGAAAAACGTCAGCCGGTGTTCAGCGGACGATGAGGTTGTCCACGATCGTGGTCGACCTGTTGTACAACGCAGCAATGGCCGGCGCATCCCTGATGCTACCAGCCATTGGCAGCATGCACCGTAAGCTGCACAGGCGAACAAGCGTGGAACGAGCACTCGTTGCGCGACTGCGTCCTGCCGACAAACGTATGCCCTGCATCTGGGCGCATGCGGCATCCATGGGTGAGTTGGAACAGCTCGTCCCGATACTTGAGCGTTTGCGAAGTGCTCTGCCATCTGTTCGCATCGTTGTAACGTGTACCTCGCCAAGCGGCTTGGAGCATGCACAACGGCTTTCGACGCTCATCGACGACGCAGCGTATCTGCCGGTCGACACACGTGCCAACGCGTCGATGTGGATGCAGCGCGTTGCGCCGGACCTTGTGTTGATCGACCGCTACGATCTGTGGCGAAATCATGTGCTAGCTGCCGATAAGCTGGGCATTCCCATCTGCGTGGTCAATGCCACGGCCCCATCTCGAGCCTCGGGCTTTACAGCCTCATGGCTTGCCGATACGTATCGTCGTTGCCGCTGGATCACGGCTGTGACCGACGACGATGCCAATACGCTTGCTGCCTGGTTGGGCACTGACGTGCCCGTGTTGCCCGATACGCGTGCCGACCGTGTACTTGACCGCATTCGTGCCACAGGATCGCTCCTGGCGGCCTACAGGCGCACTGAAGGGCCTACTATCGTCCTTGGCTCATCATGGCGCGAGGACGAATCCGTGGTTTTGCGTGCAATGCAAACGGCAGGGTTCAAGGGGCGATGCATCATCGTGCCGCATGAACCCACGGAAGATGCGCTTCGGAGCGTCGAGGAACGCGTTGCATGCACGCGGTGGAGTATGGCAACGCCGGACACATCCGGGCATCTGCTTGTCGATAGCGTTGGACAGCTGCTCGGCCTTTACGCTCTTGCCGATGCCGCTTGGGTCGGCGGCGGTTTCGGTGTCGGCGTGCATAGTCTTGCCGAGCCGGCTGCGTATGGCATACCGTTGGCATGCGGACCCAACATCGGCAGTGCACGGGATGCTGCGCCGCTGATCAAGGCCGAGGCTCTTACGCTATGCCGAACTTCCGATGAGACGGCTGCGTGGTTGCGAAGCGTTGTCTGCGACGTCACGGAGCGAAGACGGCGCGGCGACGCCGCAAGGGACTACATCGTTGGTCGAACGGGATCGTCAGATATCCTGGTCGATAGGTTACTTGCAACCATCACAGGAGCACTGGCGCACTAAAGGTCACGGCGGCCACGCAGTCTACCTATCGCAGCACTTGCATCGGCACGTGCAACGTCCTGCCGCCAGACTCCAGCCTGATCACGTAAGACCCTACCGGGAGTGATGCGGTGTTGATGTGCAGACCTTCGGTGATCAGTCCTTGAGGCACCGTGTGTTGCATGACGGTCTCGCCGCTCATGGCAACCACACGCATGACAACATCGGCCGTGGCCGACGGCCATCGCAACAGCGCTGTCGACGAAGCAGGCTGCGGTGATACTGTCACGTCGGTCGTCCACGCCCCACCCGGCTGCACCGAGGACGTTGCCGGAGGTGTGAGCTTCAGGATGAACTGCTTCAGATCGTCGCTTGTGATGTACACCGAACCGTCGGCGCCGATCTCAAGTCCTACCGGACGTGCCCATCGTTCCTTCTTCACCGAATCCGTTAGAAATCCCGTACAGAAGTCGTGGACTGCATTGGCCGTCGTATCCTGGTCGCTGTCAAACTCCAGGAAGACAACCTTCGAGCCGGAGGCGGGGGTGCGATTCCAAGAGCCGCGTAGGACCATGAGTGCACCATTACGAAATCGACTTGGCATGGTCGTTGGCGTGAATCGCAGCTGCATCGGCGCGCTGTGGGCCGTCACGATTGCAGCGGCTGGCCGCATCGACCGGAGCATAACGCTATCCTGTGCAGTGATCGGCAACAGATCTTTGTAATCGCTGTACGTGAAGTCAAACAACGTCTGATGATGGTAGGCAAATGGATAGCCGTAAAAGCCTCCGTCACGCACAAGGTCGACCCACTCTCCGGGAATGTCGTTTCCATGATTGTCACTGCCGTTGTTGTTGGCCCACAGCCTACCAGTACGGGGATGTATCGTCAATCCAACAGCGTTACGAACACCAGTCGCGTAGAAGCGTCGGCCCGTACCATCTATGTCATGCTCTTCGATGACGGCGCGCGCAGGCTCGCGGTCGGCATTGCCAAGCGATCCCAGCGTAACGTAGAACTTCCTTCTGACGGTGTCGATGGCTAGACTGCGCGTGCCATGTCCGCCGTTCTGTCCGGCCAGCTTTTGCCGATCGAAAAGCAACGTTCGTGTTTCATACACTCCGTCGTTATCGCCATCGATCAAGCGCTCGATGCCTGCCTTGTGCGAGGCATACATCGTATCGTTCCAGAATTCCACGTTGTTCAGATCAGTGAATCCTGTGGCGACGACTTTGATCTCGTCTGCAATTCCGTCGTTGTTGGCATCCGGGAAGGCCAGGATGTTGTTACCGTTCATGTTCGAGCCGTAGAGCACGCTGTCCGGCCCGAACGTCAGAAACCGCAGTTTCCGCAGTTCAGGCCCGGCGGCATACACATTCGCCGTCCATCCGTCCGGTATGTTGATTCGGTGTGCGTCGGGACTGAGTCCTACCGTAGCATACTGCGGCGGTACCGAGATCGCAACGGATGTCAGACCTCCGGTGACCATCGGCGTCCACGGTATCGTACCGGGATCTGGATCCTGAGCATAACATGTAGCTGTGAGAACCAGGAGCGTAACAACAACGATGCGCATGCTTTGGTGGTGTGGTAGTGATTGGGCAAGATGACATGCTGGTGTAGCACCAGGGAGGCCGAAACATAATGCAAGACGCCCCCTCCCGCAAGAGCGGAAGGGGGCGTCGTAGAAATCTACGGTTTGTTGATTACCGTACGATTGTCATCGGCTGCGGATCGCTGACGAACGGACCCGACACTACCTGATAGTAGTACGTGCCAGCCGGCAGAAGCGATGCATCAACCGTCAACTCGTAGTCACCTGCTTCAAGATTGTCGTTGACCAGGTTCATGACCAGTTCGCCCATGGCATTGTACAGGGCGATTGTGGTTTGACCCGTCAGACCGATCGAGTAGTTGATGACTGTCGACGTCGTTACTGGGTTCGGAGCGGCCGGGCGAGCTGCAAATGTCTTGCCGCTCAGGCCAACGAGACGCAGGTTACGAGCGCACTGCGGATCTACAACGACCAGACCCGGCTCGGGGTTGAACTGTGCGTAGTTCTTGTCATCGTTCGATGCGTCATGGTCAACCCAGTAGAGCTGCGTACCGATCTCGCTGTGGAACGGCTTCGATGCGTCCAGACCGCGCGCCAGGAAGGCGTCGAATGTCAGACCAAAGAGTGCGTTACCGTTGTTACGCAGCGGGGTCTTCGTACCGCGCATGTCAGCGAAGTCGATCTCGACCATGTTCGGAACGGGCTTCGACCAGCGAACGACCGACCATCCGTCAAGCTGTGTGCCGGCAAGGATGATGTCGGCGCCATTCACACCAAGACGAGGACGGATAAGCGTGCTGTCGTAGCTGACGCGGATGCGGAACTCTGTGAGATCCGAAGCATCAACTGCTTGCGGCAGGTCCTTGATCTCGAAGTATACCTTGACGCTTTCACCCGGCTTGACCTTGTAGTTACGCGTCACAAAGTTCGTCGTCTCAAGGTAGATACCGTCGCCAGTCAGCGTAGCGGTTTGCGTCGACGTCGAAGCAGGATTTGTTTCATCGATCACGTCGACCGTAGCAACGAACGGACGGCCAACACGGTCAACCTGTCCAACGCGCGGAACGCTGATCGTCTGACCGAACTGCGTGAACAGGTTCTGGCCAGCAGCAAGCTTTGAAACGCTTCCGGGCTTGAATTCGACAACGATCGTACCGGTTGCACCGGCAGCCACGTCGAGATAGCCATTCGCGGGTTCAATGATTGTGTAGGCGTCAGCATCTGCACCAGCAGGCTCAGCAACGCGGAAGCGGCGAACTTCAGGGAAGTCGTGACGAACATTCAGCGTCTTCGTCATCGAATTGTTGACCCAGATTTCGAAGTTCTCATTCGAAACCGTGTGGCCACCACCGACGACCTTTGCACGAAGCGTATACTTCGGCGTGTACGCAGCGTCAGAGATGATCTCATACTGAGCAACGTATTCACCGGCCGTCGTGGGCGTAAAGCGAACGTCGAGCGGAAGAGCCTCGCCACCGCTCAGGATCCACGGCGAAGCTGCCGACGGAGCGTTCACGATCTGGAATCCGTTGGCGTTGCCAACAATGCGGATGTTCGTGATCGTGACCAGGTTCGTACCCTTCATGTCACCCGTCGTCGGGTTAGCCGTTCCTTGGAAGTGATCGTTCGAGATGGCAATGTTCTGCGTCTTCGCAGCATCACCAATGTTGAACTCACCGAAATCATAGTCAGCACCCTTGGACTGCGGCTGCCATGCAGTAGCCTTCAGATTGCCGGAGACCGACTTTCCATCAGACATCGTGAACACGACGTTAGCCGTGTAGTCATTGCGCTCTGCAGCACGGCCAGCAATTTCCGTCGGCGTGAACGTTACCGTTACACGACCCTTGCCACCATCGACAAGCTGAACGGGGTACTGCGTATCCGTTGTCTTCGGCGTAACCTTGAAGACGCCATACTTATCGTTCTGAATTGTAGGTGCCGAAGTAAACGTTGCACCTTCCGTACCGAGGTTGCCAAATTCGATCACGCCTTCGTACGTCGTGATGTTCTTGGCTGTAACGACGGCGTCAATAACGCGCTCGTTCCACTCCTTGTCGGTCGCAAACGTGTTCTGCTCAACAGCGATACCAGTCAGCTGAGCGATCGTGTCAAGACCCTTGGCATTCGTGTAGAACGGAACATCGAGTGAGTGCGTCACACCTGCGACGCCCTTCGGGCTGTACTTGACATACCATGTGTGGACTTCGCCCGGGCCAAGACGGATCGGGAGCTTGTCGTCGAGGTTACGAGGCTCGAAGAAGTTGCTCGTTGCCTTGTCAAGAAGAGCAGTGTTGTAGCCAGTGATGATGACATCAACCTTGCCGACATTGCGGATCTCAACAGGCTTTTCGATACCAGCCGAGGCTGCAGGCACGTTTGTCCATGACTGCTCACCAACAAAGATCTTCGGTTCTTCACCGCGGATGCGGAGTTCCGTAGCCGGCATGTCAAAGCACTCGAGAGCTACAAGAATCGTGTCGATCTTCTGCTCAGGCGTCGTAATGGAGGCACAAACCTCTACGCCCTTTGACTCACGAGGCTGCAGAACAAACGATGTCGGATTGAATGTGAAGGTACCGGGGAAGCGCTTAGCCTTGATGTCCTTCACCGTCACAACCTTGTCCGTGTTGTTGGTGAGGGTCACGTTCTTGCACTCACGTGCATTGAATGCAACCGTTCCCCAATCAAGCTTGGCGGGGTCAAAGGCGATCTTGTCGGCGACGTAGGTGTACGTCTTCTCGACGAACTTGCCCGAGCGCGTAATAACCAACACGCGGGCCGTTGCATCCTTGGTCTTGTCTACAACCTTGACTTCGAACTTCACTTCGCGGTCACCGGCAGCAAACTCATCGTCGAGCTTCAGCTCATAGTTGCTCAGATCTTCAGCGTAGACAGCGAAGATGCTTCCGCATGTGTTGTTCTCGGGAAGGATCTTGCCCTTGCCAATGACATCACCGCAGATGATTTCTTCCTGAACGGCAAGCGAGTCATCGCAGGGGATGGCGAGGTCAATGGCCACAGGCGTGCCATAGGCGCGACCCTGCTGCAGACCATCGAGCGAACCATACGTCCATGCTGCCCACTTAACGCTTTCCGATTCCGACTCGATCACGTGGTTGCCAGCACCGATAGGCGTACGGATATATGCGTAGTCCGTTCCCTTGAGAAGGCGCATCGAACCACCAAAGGCAGATGTCAGTGAGCGACCGTCAACCTTGATCTTGCCAACTTCAGTTGTCTTGAAGACAATGTTCATGAAGTTGTCCATGCCTTCAGGAGCCCAGAACGTGCCGTACGTTGCATAACGATCAACGGACGGGACATACTGAAGCATCGGCATGCCTGACTCAACCGTGGGGTGACCGTTCGGTGTCTCTTCGCCCTTACGGCCAACGAGTGCCGGAGGAAGGATCTTTGCATAGGACTTGCCGTAGTGTCCAACCAATACCGGCTTGTCCGTCTGCCACAGTGTGGCAACTTCAACCGACGTAGCGAGGAAGGACTCGCCCTTTGCGAGCGTACGCTCGGGCTTGAGACCCGAACCGTCCTGGCGCATGGAAGACACCTTGGTGTTGTCTTCCAGAGCTACGATACGAACAACGTCGCCGCGGTCATCATCGATACCGAACTCGACCGAGCCCTGACCAACAACGCGCGTCGGCGTGTACTGGCAAGGCACCGTGATGAACTGCTTGCCTGCCATCTCGACGGGAAGCATGGCATCATGCACATTGTTGCGGACGAAGTGTGCTTCGGCAGCGTACATACCCGTCGGCGGCAACACATCCGGATAGCGCATGACGGCAACCTTGGTGTGACCTGAAACCACGCCGACCGGCTTGCTGGCCGTGATGAACGAGCCGGACAGGTCCGTCGTCCATTCCTTGTTTGCATTCTCGTCAATCTTAGCCTTCACGACGAACGTCTCTCCACGCTCAAGCGTGATGGTCGACGAAGCGCCACGTGCCGTTGAAGGAAGATCAGAACCACCCTCGGTCGTAGCCGTCGGCTTGAAGGTCACAACGGTGTTGTCCTTGTCTGCGATGATCAAGAACATTGCAGGACGATACTTGTAGCCGGCGGCCGACGTGCCGTAGCGATCCTGATAGAAGTTCATCGTGAAATAGTTCTTGCCCCATGCTTCCGTCGGAAGGTGGCGGGCAAGCTCTCCATTCCCCATCCATGCCTGATAGGTCAAGACGGAGATCGGGCGATCGCCTTCGACCAGAATGCCGTAACCACGACGGGTTTCCGATTCCGGACCCGACGAGCTCACGCCGTTCATGTAGGCGGTCGAAACGTCGAACTTATAGACCTCGTTGGCCTTCAGTTCGATGGTACGGTCGATACGCGCAGCATCATTGATCTGCGCCAGCGTCCTGATGCGCACCTTCGCCTTGGTCTTGGACGAAATGAGCAGCATCATCGGCTTCGGCAACGGCTTTTCCGTCGGTGAAGCCCATACCTGCGGGAAAGCAACCATGTATCTCCGGCCCTCCATGAGAGCCATCGAACCACGGCGCTCCGATGTCTGTGCCGTCGATACCATGCCTGCGAGAAGCAGCAGTACCGCCGAGGCCAGCATCATCTTCAAAGAAGCAATCCGCATGTGAAATCCCCGAAAAAATGGAGTAGTAGGTGGTTAGTAGTTGGTCAATGAATTCGCAGTAAACACGCTCGATACACACGGCGTACCGAGATGACCAAGAAAAATAACGGAAAAACCGAAACTTCCAAGATCAAAAATCTTGAGCCGAAGAAAATCCGTAGTGCAGACGGTTTCTTCGGTGTCAACGTACGGAACAACAGCACGGTGCGAAAAAGGTTACACACCAGGAGCATGGAGTTTTTTCCACACGAACCTAGGCCCTGCCGATGCGTCGCAAGAGCCATGTATGTACCACTCGCTCAAACGGCAGACAGACGACGGCGAGGACAGCTCCGGCAATGACGTCAACGACGTAGTGGTACCGCATGTACACCGTTGCGACGATGAGACTGCCACCGATCAGGACAAACAGCCAGCGCAGCCTTGATCGAAGTCGGAATGCCAGCATGATGTTTACAAGCGTCAGCATGGTGTGGCCACTCGGCATGCAGTCCCTGTTAACCGAAGCCAAAGGATCGCCAGCCCCGGCAGGTATTCCCCCGCCTTGATTGACGATGTCTCGCAGTGCCGGAGTCAACCAAAGGCCTGGCAGATCGACGTCCGTCATGACGAAATCATGAAGCGTAAACCTTGGCCCCACGGCCGGCATCACGAAGTACAGCAGGTAGGAGATGGCATAGCAGTACACAATTCCGCGAATGAACTCATTGAACGCCTCTTCTCGACCTGTACGCGCCATTTCGATGGCATGCATGATCGGAAGCAGGTAGAACATGAAGTAGCATATCTGCAGATATTCCGTAAGCCATGGCGTGGCTATCTGACCAAGCCAAACAGTCGGGTCGGTGCCAAACAATGCCCTGTCGGCCGCTATCAGCAGATCGTCATAGTCCCGAGGGTGCACGATGTGGACGAATGCCTGCACCTGTTCGTACATCAGGTAAACGACAGGCACCGTATAGAAACGTCGTACAGCAAGGATGATCGGACTGGGAACCATCGCATTGAGCACGATGACAGAAGCGACGGTGACGGCGATCAGCAGATCGGTTAGAATGATGGCCGAGGCGTCGTCGACCTTTGGATAGAACAGAACTGCCAGGACGACATAAACCGAAAGCGTTACGGCAGCGTAGATGTCGTACGCCAACACGTTTGCTCGCAACGTCTGCAACAAGGTGCGGAATGTGGTCACCGTATCATTCGTCATTGCAGTTGCTCCGCGCGTTCTTCCAAGGTTCTCCACAATTCATGGATCTGCTCCGGCGTAAGCTCCTCAGCCCTGCGACGTCGCGGATCGATCGGCATCGGCAGGTCAGCTGCCAACAGCTGCTTCACGCCAATGCCCCACGTGGTTCGACAGTACGCGTCGATCCCGTTCGAGATGACCTTGCGCCGCTGACCAAATGCCGCCCGCACAAAGTCCATGTAGCGATTCATGGCAAGGGGCAATGGGTCTGCTTCTCGCATGGCGAATCTGACGACCGAACTCGTGACCGTCGGCGCCGGGAAGAAGGAACCCGGCTTGACATGGAACAGCAGCGATGGCTTGGAAGCATACCACGTTGCAATGGCAAGAATGCCGTACTCCTTGGTCCCGCATGAGGCGACACAGCGACGGGCGACCTCGCGTTGCATCATCATGACGCAGCATGCCATGGAACGTCGGGCCTGGAAGGCCCAGAACAGGATGTCACTCGTGATCGCATACGGAATGTTGCCGATGACCTTTACCTGTGCCGGATCGACTCCCGGAAAGACGTCATCCAACGACATCCGCAAGATGTCGCTCTCCACAGCTTCGACCCTGCCCCCTGACGCCCATTGAGCTGCTTTGATATGCTGAATGGCGCGTGGGTCGACGTCGACAGCAACAATACGTTTGGCCTGCGACGCGGCAAGCCGCTGCGTCAGCATGCCGGTTCCCGGGCCAATCTCAAGCACATGGTCGCCCTGATGTATCTCCAGGGCCTGTACGATGGCATCCGCCGTGCGCGGATCCGTGAGAAAGTTCTGACTGAACCTTCGCTTCGGCGCAAAGGCCTTCATGACTGCTCCGCGACCAACCTGAATGCCTCGACGTAGGAATGCCACAACTCTTCGAGCCGCGTGCCTACCATGCGCACATCGGCAAGGACGGGCATGAAATTGGTGTCGCCCCGCCAACGCGGAACGATGTGTACATGCAGATGGTCGGGCACGCCGGCTCCGGCGTCGACACCAAGGTTGATACCAACATTGCAACCATGTGGCGACAGTACACGATGTACGACGCGCAATGCAGTCTGCGTTGTTTCCATCAACTCGTTGGCAATGCTCCTATCGAGCAAGGCCAGGTCGCCAAGATGATCGACCGGCGCTACCAACAAGTGACCGGCATTGTAGGGGTAGCGATTCATGACGACCATGGTCGAGGCAAACCGCGCAACAACAAGCATGTCGATCGAGGGCTCCTGCGCCGACGCCGCCGTGCACAGAAAGCATGCCTCATGTGCTTCGGCGCCTCGCTGAAGGTATTGCGAGCGCCATGGAGACCACAGTTGTTCCATGTGAGTACTCTGTTCAAACGACAATGCCCGCCGGAGCGGGCATTGTTCTAGGTTGTTTCATCAAGATGTCTTACAGCGCGAATCGAAGATCGACACCAACCTGAAGGGCATTGACCCGAAGGTTGTTTGTCGCGCTGAGCTTCGTAATGCCGAAGTTGTAATAGGCACACGGAACGAGAACGAGACGGCCGATCGGAATCTCATACTGAACACCGGCCTTCACAGCGATGCGAACCGCAGACTCGTCGTCGATCGGGCCTTTGTCACGTGTGATGATCGCACGTCCGTCGTTGATGTATTTCGCTCCGGGCACCAACGTGGGATCGAACGTGGCATTCAGCGGGGCGATCAGCTCCATGCGCTGCTCAAGGGTCGTAGAAAGGGGAATGCCGACGGTCGGACCAACGACGATACCAAAGTTTGACTCGAACAGGTTGAGCTTGTAGACAACTTCGATATCGAGCAGCGAGTACTCGATAGTCGCAGTGTGCTGCACTTCGCTCTCCACAACCTCGCCGTTCGCCGGATCGATCGAGGGCAGACGGTCGCCCGGCACCGTATAGGCAGCAGGCAGGTAGTTGTATACGACTCGGCCGATAATGGACGACTTCGAGTCCTTGGGGCTACCAAGAAGATACTCGACGGAGAGACCGCCGTAGTATCCATTCTCGGTACCCGACTCGAAGTCCGGACACAACACATCGCCCGCCACCGACTGGAAGCCGGAGGAATGCAACGCCTTGTTGTACCCGCCAACGGGGCCGACGTAGATTCTCGGCTTGGTCTTTGCCGGAATGAGCGGATTGGCCAATTCTCCCTGCTGCGCCGAGGCAAAGCCTACGGCAGCAAACAATATGGCCAGAAATGCGTATGTGGTTCTCCTCATAGCCTCACCCTAGTTGACGATCACGAGGGGTAGCGCAATATGCTCGATCCCCTGTCCCACGCGCAGCCGATATGTACCGGATGCAATCGAAGAACAGTTGAAATTACATACGGTCGTTCCCTTTTTCAAGTCGATTTTTTCACAGTGCAAAATGACGTCTCCAGTCATGTCAATCAGGTCAACGGAGACCGTCATGTCGTCCGTGGTCTCCAAGATAACCGAAATGTTGTCATAAACCGGCATAGGTCTAATATCTGCGCTCTTTAGTTGCGCCAAACCAAGGCGCACCATTCGGTAGCGCGAGGCGCAGATATCGATAGATACCTTCGTTGTCGAAGCCTCCTCATTCGTGCAGTCAGTTGCGCGAATGATGGTTTCGACAGTGAATGGCTGCGGGTCCTTCCACAGCGAAACTCCGACAAGGTCCCACGTCAACATGAATGGTGGTCGCGCCGCACGCCTCGGCGTAAGCGTCACACGATCTGTCAACGTGCGCACATCAAACAGGACGGGTTCGGGATCGCCGGCGATAACAGCCGATACCTGCGTTGCCGTGACGTACAGTCGTTCGGATCCGACAAGATGCTCGATCACTGGCATGATGGCCGTCTCAGGTCCGGCAACACGCATCGTTCCCGAGATCGTGACCGTCGACCCCGGCGTCGTCACGACGTCCGTCGTCGTTGCAACGTCGATGTCATGAGGCTGGACGATGATCGTTTGATCATGTGCGATCACAATGCCGTCGCACGCTTCAACAAACAGGCGCAGCATGCGTTGTCCCGCCGGACCAGTCTCGAAGTCTGCCGACGTCTCGACGGTCTGGCCAGGAGCCAGCGAATACGGAAGTGCCAGTGCGAGCGGCAGATCTTGACGACCGTCGATGGAAAGACGCACCCGGATCAGATCGCAAGCGACATTGCCGGTATTTGTCAATCGAAGCGTGACAGGCCGCACCACGCAGGCAGGTACGACGGTATCAACGATCATGACAGCTGCAATGCTGAATGTGTCGAGTGCAAGGCCTATACCGGTCAGATTGATCCTGCTTGTTCTGCGCTCAAATGCCGGAGCTGCATCATGGACAACAACAACGTGAGCGGCATGTGGACCAACACGTTGGGGTGCGAACCTGAGCGCCCCCATGAGCTGGGCATTGATGTCAAGCGATCGAACGCCGAGCACTGCCGGATCGACCGTGAATGCGGCTGCGTCCGGACCCTCGACCCACATCGTGTCGATCGTCAGGGCTTCATCACCGTCTGAGAACGCATACTCGACGGTGGAGTCTTTCGATGCATCAATCCGCACACGCCCCATGTCGATGTCATACGTGGTCAGTCCAGGCATCGTTCCGACGCCTTTGAGCAGCACACGCACGGTGTCGTGATACCTCCAGTCAACAATGTAGCCAAGCTGATGGGCATACCGAGCCCTGTCCGGCGGCGTGAATGCAACGGGTACCGTATTGGAGCGTGATGGAGCAAGTGCGATCGACGAGTTTACGGCAGCAACAATATCGAAAGCAGTGGATTGACTCGGCAGCGGACCAAGCACACAGGCGGCATTGCCACTGTTGGTCAAGACGAACACCGAGTCGTGACGCGTTCCTGCCCTGCGCTGCCCCCAGTCGATCACCAGGTCGTCAACCTGCGGTTGAACACCGCGACCTCGATATCGAATGACACCGCGAAGCGACGGACTTGCCACGACCGTGTCGGCCCGCGCGGTTCGCTCGGCACGCTCCGGCGTCAGACAGGCACGTACACGCATGGTGTCGCCGGGCATCAGAATTCGCGGAAGCGACAGCCCCGTGGTGTCGACAACGAAGAGCGACGGCTGCTGGAACACAAGACTGTCGATCGTGATCGGATCGATACCGTCGTTGATGACGAGGGCATCGCCACAGGCCGTGTCTCCCACACGCACGTCTCCGACGTCAAGATCGACCGTCGCCATCGACGCACCGCTAAGCGGCCGCACGGGTACTTCGACGGTGTGGTCGCACGGCATGTCGATATGCACCGTGGCCGGCGGCACTGTCGGATAGTATGGCGGGTCGAGACAGATCCGCACGAGCAGTGAATCACCGGGCTTGATCACGGCATTGCGGATGTTGTCAGGCAGACGATACCGCGGGTCGCCGGTAAGCCGGATGCGATCAACCCTGGCAGGCGTACCATCGCGGTTCCGAATGACGATCGTGCTGCAGGGCGGCGTCGCCGAAACATCGATAATGGCTGTGCGCACGTCAACGTTCGGTGCGTCATAGAAGTAGTCCCACTCCTTGCCGTTGCCAAGGCTGTCCCATGCTTGGATCACAAGTCTCGCATCCTGTCGGCGGTCCTTCACCTTCGCCCAGACCGTGGCCATCCCCTGCGAATCGAGCGAGCGTTGTACGGAGTGGTCGAAGTTGAAGGTGCGTGCAGCGACGACCGTCACCTCTGTAAGGTAGCGTGTGGCAAGTCCGACGTCCTTAATCG
>VFFB01000158.1 GCA_018882585.1 Candidatus Kapaibacterium sp. | reverse complement strand
ATCTTGCACAACGTGCCGTTGCGAACCCGCGCATTGTCGCATTTCCGGATGCCGCAGACGAACGCACGATCAGAGCCGTCCGCGCCATGGCCGATAACGGCCAATGCATACCGATCCTGATCGGATCAGTGCCCGAGATCGCAGCAGTTGCCGCGGCTCACCGTCTGAGCCTCGACGGTATCCGGATCATCGATCCATCAACGGCTCATGACGCTGACTCCTGCGTTGATCATTTGCTGGCACGCCGCGCACACAAAGGCCTCTCCCCTGCAGATGCTCGGTTGCTGGCAGCCAACCCGCTCTACTACGCCGGGTGGCTTGTCGCAGCCGGACATGCCGACGCCGTTGTTGCCGGCTCGCTGTCGACGACTGGCGATGTCGTTCGAGCGGGCCTGTGGACGGTCGGCCTCGCTCCAGGCTGCTCGACGGTCAGCAGTTACTTTCTGATGTCAATGCCTGATAGCGTTCTGCTCTACACGGATGCCGGCGTCGTTCCCGATCCGACCGTCGAACAGCTCGCCGACATCGCCGCAGCCGCCTGCGACAACTTCAGATCGCTGATGGGAGAAGCCCCTCGCTGCGCCTTTCTAAGCTTCTCCACAAAAGGGTCGGCGGCACATCCAATGGTCGATAAGATGCGAATGGCCCACGAACTGTTTGCCCAGCGCCGTCCCGACATCGTGTCCGACGGCGAACTGCAGGCCGACGCAGCGCTTGTCCCGGCCGTCGCTGAACGCAAGGCACCAACATCGCCCCTTGGCGGACGTGCAAATGTGCTGGTGTTCCCCGATCTTGATGCGGGCAACATCGCATACAAACTCACAGAACGTCTGGCTGGAGCAACGGCTGTTGGCCCCATCATTCAGGGGCTGGCAAAACCGTATTGCGATCTATCGCGAGGCTGCTCGAGTGATGACATCATGCACGTCACGGCCATCGCTTCGGCCATGGTGCGATAGCGTCAGTTGCGCTGCGCCAGCAGCACCTCGCGCATTTCGGCAAAGTCCTGCTCGCTAAGATTGTACTGCGTACTGCAGTACTGGCATACAAGTTCATGGTGTCCGTCTCTGTGCATTGCATTGATCTCTTCAAGCCCCAAGGTCAGCAACGCTGCCTTGAACCGGTCGATCGAACAGCGACAGAAGAAGTCTACAGGGGCCGATGACAGAACGTCGACGTCGCCGGGAAGTACCTTGCGAAGGATGTCTTCGAGCGATACGCCACTGTCGATGTACGACGTCAGCCGATCCAAGTAGTCCAACGCATCATAGGCCTTGAAGATGGCTTCGTTCGAGGCGCCCGGCATGGCCTGGACGATCAGGCCAACGGCCTCGCGGACGGTGTGCTCGTCGTCGTACACGACGTCGATGATCACGACGGACGGAATCTGCTCGGACTGCGTCAGGTAATAGCTCAGGTCTGACGTAACGTCACCACGTCGCAGGGCCACAACACCGGTGACGGGCTCGTAGTTGTTGTACAGTACCCGCTGTACCTTCAGAAGGCCAGTACCAAGTGCACTGTCAGTACTGGGGTGCGCTGTAGCGTTTTCACGACAGTATCCACGCACCTCCCCCACTTGCATGGCTTCGGCATAGACCATTCCGATCGCTCCGTCGCCTTCGAAGTTCAACGTAATGCGCTCCTCGCCCTTCAGAAAGGATGCCAACAGCGATGCTCCAGTGAGCGCACGCGTCAACACCAGCGATGCAAGCGGACGCAGACCGTGATGCTCCTGCGCCTTGCGGGCAACACCCGTCGAACGCATGACGGCTGCTCGAAACAGACCGTCCTTCGTCATTGCTTTTACGACACGATCACGGTCCTTCCAAAGCTTCTTCACATCGTCATGCATTGAGCTGTCCTTTGAGTTCCTGAAGTTTCTGCAGTGCCTGCAGTGGGGTCATCGCGTTGATGTCAAGGTCTGCGATTGTTGCTCGCAGCTCATCGTCACGCACCTCGAACAACTGCATCTGTGCTGTTGCCTCGACAGGCTCGAACGTCGGCACTGCACCAGTACCGACCGTACCATGCTGTCCAGCTTCAAGCCGTCGCAACACGGCATTGGCCGTCGTGATGACCGAAGCCGGGATGCCCGCCATGCGCGCAACATGAATGCCAAACGAGTGATCACTGTGTCCAGGTACCACACGGTGCGTAAAGACGATGGAGTCTTCGACTTCGCGCACTTCGACCTGCACATTTCGGATGCGCGGGTATGTGGCCGCAAGCGACGTCAGTTCGTGATAGTGCGTTGCAAAGAGTGTTTTGGCGCCCACACGTTCGTGTAGGTATTCGGCAATGGCCCAGGCGATGCTGATACCATCGAACGTTGCCGTGCCCCTTCCCACCTCGTCGAGCAGGATGAGACTGCGTGCCGTCGCGTTGTTGAGAATATTGGCCGACTCTTGCATCTCGACCAGGAAGGTACTCTCGCCTGCCAGGATGTTATCCTGTGCTCCAACGCGTGTAAAGATGCGGTCGGTAAGCGGTATGCGGGCCGACGTGGCAGGCACAAAGCAACCTACGTGCGCAAGAAAGGTGATGAGTCCAACCTGCCGAAGGTAGCTGGACTTGCCCGACATGTTCGGGCCGGTGATGATGTTGATCTGTGCAGCGGATGGATCGAGAAGGACGTCGTTGGCAACATAGGACGTTCCATGCGGCAACACTGTTTCGATCACGGGATGTCTTGCGCCGACGATCTCAAGCTCCGCGCCTTCGTGGATCTCAGGCTCGCAGTAGGCCCGCTCGGTTGCCACGGCCGCGAACGAGGCCAGCGTGTCGATGCCGCCAAGAAGAGCACTCGTCCGCTGCATGTCTGCGCAGTGTTCCGAGACGGACCTGCGCAGTTCCGACAACAGTTGTTGCTCTCGTTCGGTAAGCAGCCGCTCTGCATGCAAGATGCTCTGTTCGAGTTCCTGCAGACGTGGCGTAGTATAACGCTCGGCATTGGCTAGCGTCTGCCTTCGCACAAAGTGGTCGGGCACACGGCCTCGATGTGCATTTGTTACCTCGATGTAGTAGCCGAACACACCGGTCTGTCCGATCTTGAGCGACGTGATACCTGTAGCCGTGCGCTCCTGCTCCTGATACTCTGTGATCCATCGCGCACCGTTAGTATAGGCATCGGCATGACTGTCGTGATCGGCATCATAGCCGGGACGGAAGATCGCGCCGGAACCGACATGGACAGAGGGCTCGTCAACAAGCGCCCGCTGAAGTACAACAACAACGTCCTGATGGTCATGCAGACGCTGGGCCACATCTCGCAATGCCGCCGTTGCAGCCAGGGCGCAGGCCTGCTTGATATCAGGTATCCGTGAAAGCCCATGCCGCAGTGCCGCCATGTCCCGTGCCGTGGCACGGTCTGTGACAACCTTGGTAAGCAGACGCTCAATGTCGCCCATACCCTGCAAGGCCGACCGAACATCACTCAGCACGGCCTGTTCACGCGCGAATCCACGCACGATCTGTAGTCGAGCATCGATGCGCTCCTTGCGCAGCAGCGGTGCCTGTAACCACGAACGCAGCGTACGCGCGCCCATGGGCGTGCAGGTAAGATCAAGGATGCCTGCCAATGCCCCCTGACTTCCTCCCTGCGATGATTGGTGTATCTCGAGATTCCGACGCGTAGCCGCATCCAACACCATCACGTCCGATACATCATAGGCCTGCATCCGAGTGATCTGCGCAAGCATGCCCTTTTGCGTCTCGCCCACATAATGCAGGATCACGCCAGCAGCAACTTGGCCTCGTTGGAATCGCTCTACACCAAAGCCCTTCAGTGCATGCACATCAAACTTGCGTGCAATGGCCGTCTGCGTGAAATCATCGTCGAACAACCACCCTTCTAGCTTGGTGAGTGCAGGGGGCGACGAAAGACCGCGCAGCATGGGCTCCCAGAATTCGCGTTCGTCTTTGCTGACGATCAACTCGGCGGGCTGGAGGCTCTCCAATGCCGAGGCAAGTCGCGCCATCTCAACGTCACCGGCAGCGAGCGAACCTGTAGACACGTCGCAGTAGGACACGCCGCACACCGACGATCCACGGCGCGGGGCAACGATGGCGGCGACGTAGGTATTTCGCACCGTTTCGAGCAGCTTGTCGTACATGACCACGCCCGGTGTCACCACCTCGACCACGTCCCGGCGCACGATGCCCTTGGCCTGCTTGGGATCTTCGACCTGTTCGCAAACGGCAACCCGGTGTCCGGCCCGCACAAGCTTGGGCAGATAGGTGTCCAACTGGTGATGCGGAAAGCCCGCAAGCGGCATGTCGCCGGCCGCACCATTGTTGCGTTTTGTAAGGGTAATCCCGCAGGCAGCGGCCGTCGTTACGGCATCATCTCCGAACGTCTCGAAGAAATCGCCCAAACGGAATAGCAGGATGGTATCTGGATACCGCCCCTTGATCTGGCGGTACTGACGCATTAGTGGAGTTTCGGACGACTTCATAGACGGAATTTACGACGCAACGCATCGACCTTTGTGTCGGAGTCCGTATCTTTGTCTTCCCTCACGGAGGGATGGCCGAGTGGCTGAAGGCAACGGTTTGCTAAACCGTCATAGTGGTTATGGCCGCTATCGAGGGTTCGAATCCCTCTCCCTCCGCGCACAACGATATCAGGGCCCCGCGCAATCCGCGGGGTTTTCTGTTTATGCAAC
>VFFB01000157.1 GCA_018882585.1 Candidatus Kapaibacterium sp. | reverse complement strand
GTACACACTTACGCCCCGGCAGCGCATCTCGCTACTGCGTGAGCAGGCGGTGGAGGACGATCCCAATGTACGCCGCGCACTCGCGCGTGCGTACAGCGTACAGGCCATCGATTCGTGCGCGGCCGATGGAATGTGCGGGACGGTATGTCCGGTCGGCATCGACACCGGTGCCTTCGTCAAGGAGCGCCGAGCCGAAGCCCATGGTCCACTGCAGCATCGACTTGGCTCCGCAATGGCGCACCGCATGTGGCTCGTCGACCGAGCCGCCCGTACGGCTGTCTCGGCAGTACATGCCATCGGCCGTGTTGTCGGACACGGACGCCTTGCTGCCGTAAGCCGTACCATTCACAATGTGATGCCTTGGGTTCCGACGTGGAGTGCCGCCGCTGGTACACCTGCGCGTATTGCGCGGATGAACGTGAAGGCGCCCGACCTTGTGATCATGCCGGCCTGCGGCAGTCGCTGGATGGGGCATCGGCACGGCACATCGTCGTTGGAACTCCTGCTCGAGGTCTGTTCCCGTGCCGGCCTTAACGTGCATGTCATGGATGGAAAGGGGGCAATGTGCTGCGGGCAAGTGTTCGACAGCAGGGGACTGCAGCAAGCTGCCGCCGACGTGCGGCTGAGTACGCTCGCGCAGCTGCGTCAAGACGTCCCCTCGGGCGTGCCAGTCGTCGTCGATGCATCGACGTGCGCGGCAGCACTCATGCATGACGCCGAAGGCGTCCAAGTGTATGACCTGGTAGGAGCACTACGGCACATCATTCTGCCGCGATGCACGATACATCGTCGCCTGCACCATGTTGGTCTGCATCCGGGCTGTGGTACGGCAAAGCTTCGTCAGCATGATGATCTCATGGCCATCGCCAATACTTGTGCCGAGCGCGTCTCCATACCGCCCTCATCTGCCTGCTGCGGCATGGCCGGCGATGCCGGCTTACGTGATCCGTTGATCGTCGAATCGGCGCTGCACGACGTGCGAGCACAGGTAGACGAATGCCACGACGTCGAGGGCTGGTACTCCGTCAACCCCACCTGCGAGATCGCGCTTGAGGAACACCTTCAGCGGCGCGTCGAGTCCATCGTCGCCTTGGTCGCCAATGTCACGCGCTCGCGCGAAACCGCTGCCCCTTCCATGTGACGTTACGTTGCAGGAGAAGGAACGGTACCACAAACTCCGTGAGCATCAGGACCAAGATCGATGGCAGAACCCATAGCATGGTGTCGATACGACGCAATCGTGCAAGAGCCCAGAGTACCAGTGATGCATCACCAATGATCCGCATGCCGGCCAGACCTGTAAACCAGTGTACGTTACCGGTTGCGATCGCCACAATCATGCCGATCCAGAGTGCCATACTGGTCAATACAAACGCAGTGGCTTTCCACCCCAGTGCCGTGCCGCCCTGGGCCCAGCGTTGACGTTGACGGATGTATTCGCCAACGGTCATACACGGTAATGTTGTCACGGCAGCATCGTGCTGACATAGATATTGCACTGCAGCACCACTGTTGCAAACAGCCTGCAACAAGGCCAGGTCTTCGGTCACGCTAAAGGGGATCGCCCCATATCCTCCCAAGGCCATGAAGGTCGAGCGTCGTACGGCCAAGTTATTCCCGTAACAACCCAGGGCAATGCCGTTCTGCAGACTCCCTCGAGCCATGGCGTGGGAGTAGGCCCACTCGACGCCTTGAAGTCTCGAGAAGGCGCCCATGGGTTCGACGTCAGTGGTGGAGCATACCATGCCGACGCGCTCATCGGCAAATGGTGCCGACATCGTTCGTATCCAGTCGGGATGGACCGTGCAGTCGGCATCGGTCATCAACACAACATCAGTCCTGGCCATGTCGATACCGGCCTGCAGCGCACCGGGCTTGCCGCGGAGGTTTGCCGTCACGTCGGCCTCCGTCCGATGCAGCGCTGTGATGTTTTCATAACGACTCGCGAGTTCGTCAAGAAGTTGCGACGTACCGTCGGTGGAGCGATCATCAACGATGATCACGCGACGTTTGGCCGCGGGATAGTTCGACGCTGCTATCGAGGCCACACAGCGGGCAAGTGTCTCGCATTCATTGCGTGCAGGAATGACCACCGTCACCTCTGGCAGAGTCTCGGCACGAGGCTGTACGCGACTGCCACGTGCAAAGCCAACGACGAAGTAGAGTAGTCGAAGGCCGTAGGCAAGGGCACAGATGAGAAGGACGACAGGGATCATTGTTCCGCGTGGTAGATTGCGCCACGCAAAATAACCCCAGGCACCCATGTCCAGCCCAAGTAGCCGTACCGGTCGGTTACGTGTTGACCTATTGAGCGACCCCGTCGATCCGTCGCTGCGATTGTTCGCTCTACCGCTCACGTTCAGTTTTCTGGTGCAGTTCCTGTACTCGCTCATCGACCGGTTTTACGTCAGCCGGCTTGGCGTCGAGGCCATTGCAGCCATCGGCTCCATCGATCAAATCGTGTTCTTCGTGTTCTCGCTCGGCAGTGGCTTCGGTGTCGGCTCAGGCGTCCTGATCGCCCGACGCATCGGCGAGGGGAACCGCGACGAAGCATCACGGCTGACGGCGCAGGCCATGGGCGGCATGTTCGTCATCGGTACCGTTATCACGTTGGTCATGTATGCCAGCATATCGCTGATACCCAAGGCCTTGGGATTAACGCCACGCGTCAGCGACTACGCCATGCAGTACATGTCCACGTTGTTTCTTGGTCTGGTTGGCAACTTCATGACGTTCCAGATCAGCGCCATCGTCCGCTCCACCGGCAACACCGTGTATCCGATGGTCATTCTGCTTTCGACAACCGTGATCAACGCCATCGTTGCCCCCTTCCTGATCTTTGGTATCGGTCCCTTTCCGCAGATGGGTATGATGGGGGCAGGGTTGGCAACGGCAAGCGCACAACTTGCAGGGGCAACATTGTCGTTGTGGGCAATGCTCACCGGGAAAGCGGGCATCCGGCCCGACACAACACATAGGCGGCTTCGGGGTGACGTGCTGTTGCGGATCGCAAAGCAGGGCATTCCCGCATCGTTGCAGATGTTATCTGTATCCCTGAACCGCGTCGGCATTTTTGCCATCGCAGGTACATTCGGCACCAACGTCATTGCTGCCTACACGCTCGGACTCTATGCCGACATGGTAGTCTTCATGTTCGTCTTCGCCGTTGGCATGACGGTCGAGGTGGCCACCGGCCAGAACCTCGGGGCAGGCAACATGTCGCGCATCGCTGCCTATCATCGCTCTGCCATCAAACAGCTCAGTCTGCTGATGCTGATCCTGGGCATTCTGGTCTATTCATTCGGCCCTGCCTTTGTATCGCTCTTTACGACCGATGCTACCACTGTGGCCATCGCCACACAGTACCTGCATCTGTCGGTCTTCGGCTATCTGTTCTTCGCCATCGGCTTCATCTCGGTGCGCGTGATCAGCGGCGCCGGAGCCGCACTCCAAAGCATGAGTATTGCGGCAGGATGTATGCTTGGCGTGCAACTGCCCTTGGGATATCTGTTGTCGAATGTCGCTGGCTGGGGACATACGGGAATCTGGATCGCCATCGTGATCGGCTATGGCGTCTTTGCCGTTGTGGCACTCACGGCCTATCGCATGGGTCGGTGGCGCCACGTCACCATCTAAAGGTTAAACCTTTCGCAGCTGCACATCGTCTATCCGGCCGTGTTCAGCTCGCACCATGGAAACCTACAGTGAGTAGTCTTGCCTTGAATCTGCAGACCGACGCCGACATCCTGGAAGCATTCCGCGAGGGAAGCCGCGAGCAGGCGTCGACGGCCTTCGTGCGGCGGCATCAGCGGTTCGTCTACAGCGTCGCCGTGCGGCAACTTGGCAGTACCGAAGACGCGCGCGATGCCGCGCAGGACGTCTTCGTCAAGGCGCTGCAGGCGATCGACACGTTCAAGGGCGACAGCACACTGCAGACGTGGCTGTACCGGATCACGGCAAACGTCTGCACATCAATGCGTCGGCGTCAGCGTTGGCTTTCGTTCTTCGCCATTGGCGAAGGAGCCGAGGAGCGCGACGTCGTGGCCGACCAACCGTCGACGGCACAGGCGACCTACGATGCGGAGTTCGAGGCTTTCTTTGAGAAGGTGCTTTCCGGATTGCCCGAGAAACAGCGTGAGACCTTCTGTCTACGGTATTACGACGAACTGACCTACGAAGAGATCAGCCAGATCATGCAGTGCGCTCTCGGCACAGCGAAGGCCAACTATCATTGGGCCGTGAAGAAGATCGCCGAGGCACTGCGACCGACCGAATACTACAAGCGATGGATGCAGCATGACGACCAACCCTGAACAACGACACAGCGACCACGCCGATCGTGACCGCGAGCTGACGGAACTGCTTGGCGACGACCGGTTTGCCGTGGACGTGCTGTCTGCCCATGCCGACCGACGTCAGCGTCTGCATGACCGTCAGGTTCGCAACCTTTCGGTCGATGTTGCCCGAGTGCTTCCTAATGCCACAACGCGGCGTCGGATAACGCTCATGCGTCTTGCACTGCCAACACTTGCAGCTGCCTCGCTGGCGCTGTTCATGGTGTCGCGTACCCCTGAAACGTACACAAACCAGGTCGCACCGGCTTCCCTAACAACACGGCATGCTCCTACGCCCGCTGCCGAAGCTGTTGCTGCTGCGGCCGTCGTTGTGCCC
>VFFB01000156.1 GCA_018882585.1 Candidatus Kapaibacterium sp. | reverse complement strand
GTAACTGGCAGGCGGGTAAAGGCAGCGTCGACGGCAGGGATCAGACGCTCAAGGATGCGGGCGTGATGTTCGGTGCGTTGTTCGTCCAGACTCGAGATCTCGATCACGATGAAGCGCTCGAATGGAGGATAGTGCGCTTCGCCACGTTGACGTAACTCGTCGTCGATCCAGGCGTTAACATTGCCGCTGCAGGCAGCCGCAATGGCCGGATGTGTGGGCGACGATGTCTGAATGAAGACGTCGCCCGGACTGCCACCGGTTCGGCCCGCACGGCCCGCCACCTGCGTGATCAGCTGGATGGTGCGCTCGGCGGCACGGAAGTCGCTCTGATGCAGCGACATGTCGGCATTCAGGATACCTACCAGCGTCACGCGACCGATGTCGAGGCCCTTGGCGATCATCTGCGTGCCCACAAGGACGTCGATATCGCCCTTCGCAAAGCGGTCCAGCAACGTCCGATGCGAGCCTCTGCGCGTGGTGGTATCGGCATCCATGCGCTCCACAACGGCCGTGATGCCCTTGTCCGTAAGCCACTGCTGCAGGTCCTCTTCCACGCGTTGTGTGCCTGTGCCAACATCCGTAAGCGTGGTGCCGCCACAGGTTGTACAGATCGTTCTGGCCGGTTCAAGGTAGCCGCAGTAGTGACATCGCAGGACGTTGCTGTGCTTATGCCAGGTAAGGGCAACGTCGCAGTGCTGACACATCGGCACGTCGGCACAGTCGGCACATTGCAGCTGTGACGCAAAGCCACGTCGATTCAGGAACAGCATCGCCCCCTGTTTCAATGCAATACGATCGCTGATGGCGTCCAACAGGGGAATGGTAAACAAACCTACGGTACGCTGCAGCTTGCGTTCCTCGCGCAGATCCACCACGTGCATCGTGGGCAGCACGGCGTGGTCGGCCCGTGAGCGCAGCCGTACATGACGGTAGCGGTTGCGGCGAACGTTCCAGACAGTTTCAAGGCTGGGGGTGGCACTGCCCAAGACAACAGGGCAGCGCTCGAACATGCCGCGCATGATGGCCGTATCGCGTCCATGGTAGCGTGGTGCCGGATCCTCTTGCTTGTAGGAGGGTTCGTGTTCTTCGTCAACAATGATGATGCCCACATTCGATAAGGGGGCGAAGAGTGCCGACCGTGGACCGATGACGATGCGTGCGGCGCCGCTGCGGACGGCGCGCCATGTGTCGACACGCTCGCCGACGCTCATGCGGCTGTGCAGGAGGACAACGTCATTGCCGAACGTCTGCCGGAACCTGTCGCTCAGTTGTGGCGTCAGCGAGATCTCGGGCACCAGCATCAGGGCCGTCTTGCCTGCATCCAGAGCACGTCGCAGCAGGTGAAGGTAGACGAGTGTCTTGCCCGAGCCGGTGACGCCTTCCAGCAGCGTGATGTGATGATCGTCAAGCGTCACAGCCTCGATGGCTGCGCGCTGCTCGTCGGTCAGTGGCAGCTGCAACTCGTCGCGCGAGGCCAACGACGGACCGTGGTGGGTGCCAAGGCGCGACACTTCGACGTCGACGATCGTGGCGTAACCCTTCGACACAAGCGAATCGATCACGCTGGGCGATACGTGCAGTTCTTCCTGCAGGTGAGCGCGCAGGATGGGCGCTTCGCCGCGTGCCGCGGCGATATAGAGCTGTCCTAGCACGGCCGACTGCTTTGGTGCACGGCGGTCAAGTTCGTCGAGGGCCGCGCGCAGCGCGGCATCGTCGGTTGCAAGTTCCTTGGCGATCGTCACGGCCGATCGCGTCTTCGGTCCGGCCTCACGCTCCAGCTCCGTTGTCACACGGATGATCCCCGCACGCTGCAGCGCGTCCAGCTGGTCGGCCACGCCAGACGTTTCGAGCTGTGCTTCCAGCCACGCCACGGTCACATCGCTCTGATGCGAAAGCAACACCTCGAGCAGTGCTGCCCGCTTCGGTGCGCGCCGTTGCATGGCTGCCATCGCTTCGGCCGAAGGTTGTTGCAACAGCGACACACGCATCACGCCTTCGGGCGTCAGCCCCGTCGGCAACGCCGCATGCAGCACCTCACCGATGGTGCATAGGTAGTACTCGGCCATCCACTTCGCAAGCGCCAGCACCTGCGGCGAGAACGTCGGCTCGTCGTCCAGCACCTCGATGATGGCCCTTGCCCCCGGCATCGGCTCGACATCGACGGCAATCACCGTGCCCGTGACGACCCGCTTTCCCAGCGGTACCATGACACGGCAGCCAACGCGCACAGTGCCATGATCACTGCCGACGACATACGTCAGCGGCGCCAATCTCGGAACCGGCAGTGCAACAGATACGGCCATGTGCAAATCTACTCGAAACGTGTGCGGCATGCCGTGCCCCCACTTCAGGCGTGAGCAACACTCTGTGTCACACATTTCATGGCCCAATCACAATGGTGCATGGAAACGCCATACATCATCATCATAGCCGGGCCTAATGGGGTAGGAAAATCAACGTTTGCTGCTGGACTTATAAGCACATATCCTGCATGCGCAGCATTTGTTAATGCCGATGTTATCGCTCGTGATCTCGAGACACCCAGTGGCGTCGAGCGAAATGTAAAAGCCGGTCGAATTGTCCTCGAAACAATCGATGCACTGGTGGCGCAGAGAGCATCATTCATGCTTGAGACAACGCTTTCAGGAACAACGTTGGCTGAGCGACTCGAGGCCTACAGGCGAATGGGATACAGAGTCATCCTACACTTCTTTTACATCAGTAGCATACATTTGCTTCACGAACGGGTGGCACTTCGCGTTCGGCAGGGTGGACATGATGTTCCGCTCGAAGATCAGCAACGTAGGCATCTGCGCTCGTAAAGCAACTTTCTTCAACGTTACGTCGGAGCCTGTGATGAATGGATCCTCTATGATGCACGACCTTCACATCCCCGAGAAATCGCAAGAGGAGCATATGGCGGCTATCAAGGCCCAGCTCATGAGTGATGATGCCGACGTCAGACGTATCGCAGCAGTATGCGTGCGCACGGGCAACCACATCATTGAGACGGCCCGACGGACGAACACCGCGGTCGTCACGATGGTCGACGGCACCATTATGCATCTCGATCCAGACTCACCTCTGCTTCCCTGTTACACCGAGCTTCTCGCGCTGGCCGACGAAGTATTTCCGGTGCCCCCAGGCCCGTCACTCGAAGACATAACTGTACGGGCATCGAATCATATGCAGGTCGTTACCCACAAGCAATTGTAGGGGCGAATCGAAATCTGGCCCGAGAACAAACAATCACCCAGGATTCCTCGCATCGGGTCGATGTCTTTCGGTTCGCTGCATAGGTATCGTCACGAGCGAGCGATCATCATTTTCGCTCGGTATCGATCAAGAGACCATAGAGACTGAATACTGGAGATGAGTTAGCGTTGGATTGTATCCATCCGCCTTGCACCAAGAATGCGCGTTTGCCGGATGAGGACGTGAGCAGGAAGGGCACTTCGGAAGCGGCTTTCGATGCTGTCGTTCGCGCGAGCACGTGGTCTAACATGAGCGTGTCTACAGTCGAGCCATCAACCTGCTTGAAGACAATAGCGCGGACATCGTCACGAAAGGAGAACGTCCAACCTCCGGATCGGCCCGATCGAAGTGCGTGGCTGATGGTGAGAGATGACGCAAGGCCTTGTGGTAACTGAATGTCACGCACGTCGTTGTCGCGGCTCGAAAAATTGTAGAACCAGTTGTCGGCGTCGATGACGACCGAAGTGATCGGAATTCCCATGTTGGTGATCAGGGGACGGCCTGTTGATGAGTCGTTCGTGTAGGGAATATGAAGCTCGGCAAGCAAGGCGTTAGCGGCTGCACTATCGACGGATCGAATAGTCTCGAACGCCCCAAAGAAGGCCGATCGAATCGTGTCGTTCGCTCGTTTGAACGCAGCCGTGTCGATGCCGCGCTGGCCAAGAGCATTTGCGTCTCGTAACGCATTGATAAGTCGGCGCGACTGACTGCGAATGGTGGACTGCGAGCTTCCAAGCGGACCAAGGGCCGTTGTAAGACCAAGTACGGCCAGCACCAGCGGAATCACGCGCACATCGATGTTGCTCCGCTGCAGCAGGTATACGTTGACGATCGTAACGAATGCCGTGAGCAATGCCACTGCAAATCGTTCCGGCGTAACACCATAGTCTGCAATACGAATGCCGATGGCCAGCACCAGCAGTGCCGTCATCGGTACCATCACGGGGCCGATCCAGCGAACAACGACGCCTATAACGCGGTGTTCAGGATGCTCACGAAGGGGCCAAGCCAGAACCAGGGCCAACAGGGCAAACACATTCAAGGCCAGCACGTAACCGGCCACAGCTCCACGCAGATCGCTGAAGAAGACCACGCGGATGCCATAGGCGTAAAGGATGACCAGAAAGATCAGAACAAGGGGAATCAGCACGAACTGCACGAACCATCGTAATGCAACGGGCAAGGACGATTCCGGCTCGTCGGTTGGTCGCGGTATGCCGGCAAGTACAACCATGGTATTGAAGATGCCAATGCACAACACGATGATGGTACCGTAGAACTCGTCCTCTATCCGCACGTCAAACAGGACATTCAACGACGTCACAGCAAGAAGCAAGCCGCCGGTGAGCACTGCCGTAAAGATTCCGGCAACGCCCATGCGTACCAGAAGCGTACGCCCCATGTACCACGTTGCCATGGCTCCGCGC
>VFFB01000155.1 GCA_018882585.1 Candidatus Kapaibacterium sp. | reverse complement strand
CTGCTGAGAATAGCCCCATCGTCTGAGGACAGTTTCATGAACCAGCAATCGCCACCGCCACTGTAGCCAAGAACATCACCGTCGGATGACAGTGTACGCCCAACAAGAACGAGATTGCCATCATCATCCTGAATGATGCACTGCGCAAAATCGGTGTTACTCCCGCCATAGGTTCGTTGCCAAATGATGTTACCTGTTGCCCCATCCAGCTTAACGACCCAGGCATCTTCTTTCCCCTTGGTAACCTTGACATCACCATCAGACGACGCCGTCCAGCCGGCAACGACATACGAGCCGTCACGAAGCTCTATCACGGATCGCGCTTCGTCGGCGTCGCTTCCGCCAAGCGGACGCTGCCAGATAACCGAATAGTCATTGGGATTAGTCTTTATGACCCATGCATCAAGTTCACCATGATGTCCTATCACGTCGCCATCGTTTGAGCGCGTACCTCCGGCAACCACAATTGCGCCGTCGGCAGATTCCATGATCGAGGTGGCGTGCTCAAAGTTCGACCCACCAAAACATCGACCAGCACAGATGTCATTGCCTCGAGACTTGTCGATGTAGAACGTGCCCGCCGAAGCTATCTTGCCATCCATCTTCACACATATGGCATCCAATCTCTGATCACGCTCGTCACCGCCATCGTAAAATGACTCGATTTTGCCGGTCCTCGGGTTTACGGTCATCCAAGCAGATTGGCTTCCAAGACTTTTCACCTTGGAGAAATGGCCATATTCGACATCCACCTCGCAATATGCTTCGCCGACGGCGCAGATCATCCCATTACTCTCCATTATCAACCCCTTAGCTTGGTTCGATCCTTCCGACGCGCAACTGGCGTAACACATCCACGGAATGGAATCTCGTATATGGTCGTAGCCGAATACCAGAAATTTGTACCCGTAGTCATGTTCTATCCTTCCGCAGACTGCAAATGCATCGTCATTCATCTGCAGGATGTCATATCCAGCGGTTTGTTTGTCATGAAACCTGATCGCCTTCTCCCACACGATCTGCGGTGAAGGCTTTTGCGGGTCGAAGCCTATTGGATAGTCACCGTTCGCAACCCGAACAAACACTGTTGTGTCGCGACCTATACGGGCGTTACGCCATGTGTATCGTCCACCCGTTGCTCGTTTCGTGATCGGCGTCCACGTTGTACCGTTATCCGTGCTAACGTCAATCTGCATTGAATCGTCAGCGGAAGCGCCTTCCCACCGGATCTCAATGTCATTGCCAACGCCAAAACGCTCTCCGCCATTCGGGTGAGTTACGCGTAGCTTCTGCCCCGAGGCAACGTTCTCGTAAAAGCCCCCGTGTGCATAGAATGACTGTGTGCAGATGTCGTTCTGGAATGCAAACTCACAATGCCGCAGGGTACTGTCCAGCACTCGGTATGTCACGGTGAGTTCTATTTGTTCACCATCGGCGAGCTGAAACGTTCGTGGAGCGATGCTAAAGGCTTTGTCTGACGAGCTCACGTTGTCCACGGTGAATGTCGCGTTGCGTGCAGTCACAACGACAGTTCTCCTGATGGTCTCGCCCAGCCTGGGGTTCGGGAAGCTGAACTTGTATGGCGTGAACTCGAGTCGTGCCTGACGTGCCTGGTCAGCGGCATGCACAGTCCGTGACGTATCCCCCTGCCATAGTACATCGATGACGTTCTGCTGTGCAGCACACTGCGGCATGTACTGCCATGATACTGTGCAGGGTACAACATTCGCAGATGCATGAAGTATCAATCGAGAGGCAAGGACAGCGTGTTCGATGCTCTCAATGCGATCATGCACCGAACCGCCGGTTCGACGCGCTATCTCGCGAAATGAATCGGGAGCATCAACACCCAAGACAATGACCCCGATTGAACAGTTGAGACGCTCTGCCTCGGCTACCACATCGTCGACGTCCATGCGATCAGGCACGCCGTCCGTGATCATCACAACAATGCGTTTACCGTTGCCAGCTGCCCCCACTGCTAGACCTCCAACTATCGGATGCAGCAATGCCTGCTGATGATCCATTGGGCCACGAACGGCGAATGCATCAACAGCGGCAAGTAACCTCTGACGATCCTTCGTAAGGTCTTGGTCGACGAACACTCCGTCGCCCACGCGCACAATGGCGCACTCACCATCGTTCGCCAACGGCGCATTGATCCATGCACGTGCTGCCGCCTGTGCCATTGCAAGGTGCCCTCCACTCATCGAGACACTCGCATCCACAACGAGAACAGCAGATACTGGTTGGGGTGCTACAGTATCACCGCACAGCACTTCCTGTATCACCTGCCTAACGCCGTTGACCAGCAATCGCACGTCTGGCGCCTGGAGCTGTTGCTTACGACCTTGCGCATCAAAGGCCATAATTCGTGCCCGTAATGTTGGGAAGGCCGAACTGTCAACGTCCAACAGTGTACACGTCTGCGCTGACACCAGTATAGGTATCATAAACGCCATCGACATGGTAACAACTACCGTCCGCATCAACACAACGAATGTATCGCACATAGCAAGAGCTCCTTAGGGCGCGACAGGACGTTCGACTACAATGTCTACGGCACGCGTATACATGCGTCCTTCTGGTAGATTCTGGTCATAGATAGCCGCATTGCCATAACCACGCATCGTCTGAATGTTGAATGGTAGCCGCAATGCTTCTGCCGTTCGCTTTGCGCGCGCCTCCGCAACAGCCTGATTCTGTTCCGCCTTGCCGGATCTGTCTGCCCATCCAGTGATGTACACAATCGACGCCGCGTTCAGATGGCCGCGAGCTTGCTCCACGAGCACTTGATTTGCCGATGGTATCTCCGATGACCGCACGTCAAACGGAGCCAAAGAAACTCGAAACAGCTCTTTATCGGCAACCTTCGTCGCACGTTTCTTAGCAAGCGTCAGTACTTGCACATCAATCTGTCGACTGGACGTTACGGTACGTCCGGAACCATCGATCAACGTCAGACGGCATGTCATCGTGCGATCAGACTCCATTAGCGTCGGCAGAGCGCCATCGAGGTCCCAATCTAACGTCGGCGGAAGGGAACCCTTTCCCTGAAACGTTTTGACATTTTGTGCGCCGCGTAGGATTTCTACGCTCCACGACTCAATAGCTCCCGGACGTTCAGTTCGCAACCGAAGTCTCAGGGCAGGGGGCGTTGCGGACCTCAGTGCTTCGGTGGTCACGATCGGCGCCGTAATCGCGGGGTTGTCCGATGCGATCTCTACCCTTCGATGTTCCTGAGCGCCATCGGATGTCTCCGGATTGGCTGCCGTCTCGGGCAGATTTCGTGATTCGATGCGGATACGCTGATCGGGGATGCCCCAGGTATTCACCAAGTAGGCTCGGACGGCCTCGGCTCGACGTTGCGACAAGCCTGTGTTGCCGGCTTCAGGGCCAACGTCGGCGTTACATCCTGTGAGCGTTACCATGGCGGACGGCGTATCTCGCAGCCTTCGGCCAATGATGTTCAACACATGGTGGTACGCAGCAAGTTTGTCTGCACCATGGACACGTTGGATGCTGAAGCTTTCAACAGCATCCGGTGAAAGCTGAGTGTAGCGCGGGTCGATTCCAGACTCCGACTCGGCAAAGAACACAAAGGGCAACAATGGCATTGTCTGTACGGACGCGAACTCCTCGATCTGCACCGCGTCGGCATCGTCTTCACGTCCATCGGAATAGAGACTCTTCAACGCAATCGCAGCACTTAGCGCACTCCAGGTAGACACTCGTAATGTATCAGTACGACGAACCTCTCGACGCACGAGGATGTCGCCTCCACGGTCGAATTCCGTTTCCGAAAAAAGCTCTACACCCGGAACCACGCCTGCTGGTCCCGTTGCCGAGGCAATCGTAACAGTGTCTACGAAACGCTGTTCCTCGATCCATCGCTTGCGTTCCGATCCTTTTCCGGACTGCCAAACGATAGAGGCTCCAAGTCGGATCTGGTGAGCTTGCCATGAGAGTTCTCTATTTTTTTT
>VFFB01000154.1 GCA_018882585.1 Candidatus Kapaibacterium sp. | reverse complement strand
ACATGGGTGGTATCGTGCATAGGCCGATGCCCTACATCGTAGTGATCATCGACGAGTTGGCAGACCTCATGATGACCGCGTCGAAGGAAGTCGAGGAGCCCATTGTTCGCCTTGCTCAGCTTGCACGGGCAGTGGGTATCCACTGCGTTGTCGCAACGCAGCGACCAAGCGTTGACGTCGTGACTGGACTCATCAAGGCTAACTTCCCAGCACGGATCGCCTATCAGGTTGCCTCACGAATCGACTCACGAACGATCTTGGACGCGAACGGCGCCGAACATCTGATCGGTAACGGCGACATGCTATTCAACCCTGGTAACATGACCAAGCCGATCCGAATGCAGAACGCTTTCATCTCGACAGATGAAGTGGAGGCTATCTGTGATTTCATCGGACGTCAGCGAGGATACTCAACGCCATACACATTGCCATCTGTTGCAAGTAAGCGCAATGCCGGCGGAGGCAGTGGTGGCGACGACCGCGACGTCCTGTTTGAAGAAGCTGCTCGCATATTCATCGCATTGCAGCAGGCTTCGGTATCCACCCTGCAACGCCGACTCAAGATCGGATATGCGCGGGCGGCACGGATCGTCGATGAACTTGAAATGGCAGGCATCGTCGGCCCGCCTGATGGTTCGAAAGGACGTCAGGTGCTACTAATGAGTGAAGCGGAACTCGAGGCCTATCTCTGAGCGTGCTGCGCGTAGGTTTGGGCAAGTCAAGGGTTGGAACGCAACGCCAATCGTGGCCCGTGTCGTATGTTTGTCGGTTGCATCACGCCGCCACGGCGCATAGAGAGCCCCTTCACACATGTCGATGTCTGCCTACCACACCGATACCGAACCGACCGAAATTGTCATCCGTGGAGCGCGCGAACACAACCTTCGCGGTGTCGACGTTGAACTCCCGCGCGAAAAACTCGTCGTCATCACGGGACTGAGCGGTTCAGGTAAATCTTCGCTCGCCTTCGACACGATCTACGCCGAGGGACAGCGTCGCTACGTCGAATGCATGTCGTCGTATGCCCGTCAGTTCCTGGGTATCATGAAAAAGCCTGACGTTGATGCTATCGAGGGTCTGTCGCCGGCCATCAGCATCGAGCAGAAGTCCGTTGGCATGAGCCCTCGTTCTACCGTTGGCACCGTCACGGAGGTGTACGATTTCCTGCGTCTGCTGTTTGCCAAGACAGGCACGCAGTATTGCGTCGGTTGTGGTATTCCTGTTCGACAGCAGACGCTCGATCAGATCGTAGATGCCATCCTGGCCTATCCGCTGGGCTCCCGGCTGCAAGTGCTCAGTCCGGTCATCCGAGGTCGCAAAGGCCATTATCGCGAACTCTTTGATCAGTTCCGACGTCAGGGGTTCGTGCGGGTCAGGGTTGACGGCATCGTCCAAGAGATCACCGAAGGAATGCAGCTAGCACGGTACAAGGTGCACAACATTGATCTCGTTGTTGATCGACTGACCGTTGATCCGGAGACACGACGTCGGTTGACGGAAAGCGTCGAGACGGCCATCCATCTGGGCGAAAGCGGCGTGAGCGTCATGCGTGAACTCCCTGACGGATCCTGGACCGAGCAGTACTTCTCGACCAGTTATGCCTGTCCTTCCTGCGGACAGTCGTACGAGACTCCTGCCCCGAATATGTTCTCGTTCAATTCGCCTTTTGGTGCTTGCCCCACGTGCGAAGGCATAGGCGAGTTACATGATTTCGACCCGCGCCTGGTAGTTCCTGACCGCTCGCAGACGCTCGCTCGAGGAGCGATCGCACCGATCGGCAAGCAGCGTGACACTTGGCTTTGGAAGCAGCTTGCGGCCTACTGCGAGCAACGTGGCGTTCCGCTTGATGTACCCGTATCGGAGCTTGCGGACGGCGTTCTGAACGAGATCCTTCACGGCGCGTCGAACGCCTCTGTTGCCGTTAGTTATGCCGGCACCTCTGTTCGGCATCGGTTTCTTGGAGTTCTTCCAAGTCTGCGACATCAGTACGAACATGCTTCAACGTCGAACATCCGTGCCAGCATCGAAAAGTACTTTGCCACCTTGCCCTGTCGATCCTGCAACGGAGCACGGTTGAAGCAGGAGCACCTGCATATCCGTATTGGTGAATACAACATTGCCGACGTTGTTGTTCGGGACATTCCGGGTGCACTTGACGTGCTGTCTGCAATCAGTGCCGGTCTTACCTCGCGACAGACAACGATTGCCGGACTCATCCTGCGGGAGATCGAAACGCGTTTGCGCTTTCTTGTAGATGTAGGCCTATCGTACGTCACGCTCCATCGCTCGGCTCGCACGTTATCAGGCGGTGAATCACAACGAATTCGTCTCGCCTCGCAGATTGGTTCACAGCTGGTTGGCGTTACGTATGTCCTTGATGAACCGAGCATCGGCCTGCACCAGCATGATAACCAGAAGCTCATCGCATCGCTGAAACGGCTTCGGGACATGGGCAATACGGTCGTTGTTGTTGAACATGACCGGGAAATGATCCACGAGGCAGATCATGTGGTCGACATTGGCCCAGGTGCGGGCGTTCACGGCGGGCGCATCGTAGCATCGTTCGAGCCGCGTGACATTGCCACGCAGCCGGCCGAGACGCTGGAACGCTCATTGACGCTACGATATCTGCGTCACGACATTCAGATTCCCCGTTCGCGCGAGCGTAGGCAAGGCAATGGCCGTCGACTGGAACTGAAGGGCGCATGTGGCAATAACCTTCGCAACGTCGATCTGTCGATCCCCTTGGGTACGTTCACCTGCGTGACGGGTATGAGCGGTTCCGGCAAGAGTACGCTTGTCAACGATACACTCTATCCGATCCTCTCCAGACACTTCTTCAACGCAGAAGCAGTGCCCCTTCCCTACTCCTCGATCGAGGGACTCGAGCATATTGATAAAGTGATCGAGATCGATCAGGCACCGATCGGACGCACACCTCGATCGAATCCTGCGACGTATACGGGGCTGTTCACACAGATCCGTGACTTCTTCACGATGCTTCCCGAGGCCAAGATCCGCGGCTACAAAGCCGGAAGATTCTCCTTCAACGTTGCAGGCGGACGTTGCGAAGAATGCGAAGGTGCTGGTATCCGTAAGATCGAGATGAATTTCCTTCCCGATGTCTATGTGCCGTGCGAGACCTGTGGCGGTAAACGATACAACACCGAAACCCTGTCTGTGATGTTCAAGGGCCACTCCATCGCCGACGTCCTCGATCTGACGGTCGAGGAAGCCTTCGAGCTATTCAAAGACATTCCCCGCATTCGTGGCAAGCTTAGCACGCTGATGGATGTTGGACTAACCTATATCAAGATCGGACAGCAGGCTCCAACACTGTCAGGGGGCGAAGCGCAGCGCGTGAAGCTGGCTACGGAGCTGTCCAAGACCAGCACGGGAAAAACGCTGTACTTGCTTGATGAACCGACAACCGGATTGCACTTCGAGGATGTGCGCATCCTGCTACAGCTGTTGGACAGACTGGTTGATAAGGGCAACACCGTCGTAGTGATCGAACACAATCTTGACGTAATCACATACTCGGACCACATCATCGATCTTGGACCCGGTGGTGGAAACGATGGCGGAACGATCGTAGCAACGGGCACACCGGAGGAGGTTGCCCAAGTCAAGCAAAGTCTGACGGGTAGGTATGTACATGCCGAACTATCACCGAACGATGGTGCGTTACGGCAATTTTCCTAGGCTTTCTTACGTTTTCCGCGCTCAATGGACCAAACATCGCCCTTCGAGCAATACCGCGCCCGCATCCTGGATGCCGTTGTCGCATTGGCAGATCTTCAACATCGGCCCGCTGCGCTCAGCAGAGCGCGGACGTTCATTCGTGATGTTGACCTGCAAGACAAGTCACTCACGGCTGTGCTCTCCGAAGCACTGAACGAGGTAGGTCAGGCTGCAGCGGCAGTTCCGTACAAGTTGACGCACGGAGACGTTCGAAACGTTCGGATTCTTGCTATCGCCGATGATGGATCTGTCGTTCGTGTACGCAACGTCGAGGGACAGACGGTTCTCGTTGAAGACGTCATTACCGGCGTATCGTCAAGAGTACCGCTCAGTACGTTGATTGGTACGGCCGGACATGTAGACTGCGTCGAGATCTTCGGTGCTGCACGCTCCTTTCTCTCGACCGATGCATCCCTGCCAGCCGTTCGCGACAGCCATCGTGACGTACACACAACCTACGAGGAAGCACATCGACTGCGCGACCTTTGGCCTATTGTTCGGCGCATTCTTGGGGCCGAACGCCACGACATTATCACGGTCATCGCATACAGCATTTTCACAAGTCTTCTGTCGCTTGCCGTTCCACTGAGTTCACAGGCCATCGTGAATGCCGTGGCCCTTGGTGTGATGAACCGCCAGCTGGTCGTGCTGTGTGCCGTTGTGCTTGTGGCCATGATCCTGCTAGGCATCATTGCCGTTCTGGAACGATACATCGTGGATATGATCCAGCGTCGACTGTTCGTACGCACCTCGTTCGATATCGTCTATCGACTGCCGCTCATCCGTTCCGAAGCACTCCGTGAAACGTATGCGCCAGAGCTTGTAAATCGGTTTTTCGACGTGATGACCGTGCAGAAGTCAATAGGCAAGATGCTATTGGAAGGCATCAGCTCGACGTTGGTGTTGGTGACGGGATTACTGTTGTTGGTGGTCTATCATCCCTTCTTCCTGGTGTACGACGTCGCCTTTCTGTTTTTTCTTCCCATTCTTACGCTCGTCTTGGGGCGAGGAGCAATTCCTACTGCCATCAAGGTATCAAAGAAGAAGTACGAAGCGGCTGCCCTTATGGAAGAC
>VFFB01000038.1 GCA_018882585.1 Candidatus Kapaibacterium sp. | reverse complement strand
GTCACGCCGGCAAGAAGCTTCGGGTCGACGTCGTTGGAGGCCACGATGGTCTTGCCCGTGCGCTTGCCGATCGCACCTGCCACGTCTGCTCGCATGGCTTCGTCCATGGCAACGGCCGAAGTGACGGTCACGCGCAGGATGCCGCGATGCTTGTCGTACTGACTCTGGTATTCGGCAGCGACACCGTTGATTTCGGCTTCGCGTCCCTTGTCCATCAACAAGCTTACGAAGTCAATGGTCAGCGCTGACAGCGTCGAACCGAATATCTCTCTGATGATGTCCTTCTTGCGCGATGCTTCGATCACTGGACTACGGAAGAGCATCCGCATGTCGGCCGATGCATTCGTCACGCGTACGATCTCGGCAAGATCCTGTTCAACCCTGTCGGCCGCATTCTGCTGCAGTGCCGTTGTCAGCAGGGCCTTCGCATAGCGACGGGCGATTCGTTGCAGTGACATGGGCTCAGTTCTTGGAGAGTTCGTTGACGGATGACTCGATGATGCGCTTGTGGTCTTCGCTGTCGAGCTTGGAACCGATCAGCTTCTCGGTAGCGCCGATCACCAGCGACGTCACTTCTGCGCGCAATTGGGCGATCGCATCGTCTTTCTGACGGTCGATCTCGCGTTGCGCCTCGGCAAGCTTCTGCTGCTTGACCAGCTCGGCCTCTTCGCCGGCTCGACGCAGAATGCTCTCGGCCTGCTCGCGACCCTCTTTCACGATGTCCATCATTTCCTGTTGGGCAGCATGGATCTTCTCCTTGCTCTCCTTCAGCATGGCGGCCGCTTCGGCGTTGGCTGCCTCTGCCCCCTTGATGTTGTCATTGATCGCCTGTTCGCGTGCCTGAATGGCCGAGATCATGGGCTTCCAAGCGAACTTGGCGATGATGAGAGCGAAGATGGTGAAGTTGACAAGCGTCCAGATGATCAATCCGGGGCTCATCTGCAGAAAAGCGGGCATAGCAGGCTCGTGATTCGTTGTGAATGGAACGTTGCCGATCCAGGATCAGGGGTCGACGGCGACACGGCGCAGCCGACCGCTGACCCTGCCTAGGCAGGGTCGGAGGGTCTTACTTGACAGCCAACAGGATACAGATAACGCCGGCGAGCAGAGCGACACCCTCGATGAGGGCGGCGCCAATGATCATCGTCGTACGAATGTCTCCTGCGTTCTCCGGCTGGCGGCTGCTGGCCTCGAGAGCGGCGGCGGCCAAACGGCCAATGCCTGTACCGACACCGAACACCGTGATGCCCACGCCGAGACCGGCCGAGAGATAGGCGAATGCTGCATTATCCATAGGTACCTCCGTTGAATGATTGGGTATTGTGATTGTCTGCGTTGAATCAGTGCGAATGGGCGTGATGGTCGTCGTGCGCGTGGTCGCCAAGAGCCAGACCAACAAACACGGACGTCAGCATGCTGAAGATGTAGGCCTGAAGGAAGGCCACCAGCAGCTCGAGAAGGTAGATGAAGACGGAGAAGGCAACGCTCACCGGCGCTACACCCCAACCAACGACTTCACCCATGGATTCCGAGAAGAAGAAGATCAATCCCACCAGCGAAAGCAACACGATGTGTCCGGCTGTCATGTTGGCAAACAGACGGATCATGAGTGCAAAGGGCTTGGTAAAAAGCGATACGATCTCGATAGGCACCATGATGGGGGCAAGGAACACCGGAGCACCACCAAGAAGGTGCTTACCCCAGGAACCGATACCGGCATCTTTGATAGCGATGTAGTTCACCACCAGAAAGGCCGACAGGGCCAAAGCCGACGTCACACCGAGTGCTCCCGTCGCAGCGTGACCACCCGGCAGAAGGCCAACAAGATTAAGCGTCAGAATGAAGAAGAAGAGGGCCAAGATGTACGGCATCAAACGATGTGCCCGAGCAACCGTGCCAACATTTGGTTGGACGATCTGCTCCTTGACGTACAGGACCACCGATTCCAGCACATTCTGGATGCCCTTCGGCGCTGCCGTGGGATTTGCCTGATACCTGCGCCGCGCCATCATGAACAGCACGGTGCAGATGGCCATGGCAATCCACTCGTAGGCAACAAAGTTCGTGACCGAGAGGTCAAGGCCAGGCGATGGATCGCCAAGGGGGCAGGGCTGCTCTTCGGTGTGCTCTGCATGGGCCCGCACAATGTGGTGGCCGTGACCATGATGATGCATCGTGTACTCACCCGATGCCTCCATGGCATCGATGTTGGCATACGTGTGCACACCATCATCCACAAGGATGACAGGCAGCACCTTGGCGTGCTGGAAGAAGATGTTCAGCTCGTGGTGGTCGCCAAGATTGTCGTCCATCAACGTCTTGAACACACCCTTCTTCTCGGCAGGTGCGTGGGCACCATCATGGGCCGCTGCCGCCGTGGCCGCCGTGTGGTCAGCCGGCGCGTGGCCGTCGTGATGTTTCGTCGCTGTCGTGTCGTTGCTCATGTGCTTACGAAAGGCAGGGAACTGCGCGGTAGCGCAGGCCGATGAACATGTCAGCTACTTTTTTTTTCAGGAACTCCGTCACTGGACGACGCACCTGTCTCTTGCTTTGCTCGAACGATCTGTGAAAAAAAAGGATTTCCCCCATCAAGAGGACGAATCCTACGATGGCGAAGGTGAGGGCAAATGCCACTTTGTGCATGCCCGCCACGCCCAAACAGAACCACGCCGCTGCCAGCACTGCGATGCTTCGCACACCCAGGCTTCCAAAGACCATGGCAAGAAAGACGTTCAGGTCTTTGCCAAAGGCCTTGCGAGCTACCAGATAGCCGGCCGCTGTGTTTACCGCACAGATGCCAACCGCTGTGATGACTGCAATGAATGGTCCGTTCAATTCCACGTCGTTTCGTGCTGTTTTCAACCTTGGTTCGTGCTCTTATGGACGCTTCGACAATTGTCCAATCGTCCGAAAGAACTGGATCAATCCCACCGATGCACCTACGATCAGTCCCACCAGGAGTCCTATCGGCGATGAATCGCATTGACTGTCAATCAACCAGCCGATTCCACCCAACATGCAGATCGTTACAGACAACTGCCACCCCAACGCCAAGTAGGGGGCTAGCTGCCGAATGATGTGCTCGCGTGTCTCGCGTACTGGACGCTCTGACTCGGGCTCGGCCATAGACTCCGCCAAGTAAAATCGCGCGCAAAATTACCCGAAGCGGGGGAACCCACCAAAAAAGGTAGAATGTGGCGGGATGGAAGAAGGCAGAAAGGGAGTTGTCAGAAACCGAGCTCGTGCAGGTAGCTCATGACGGCGTCGACAAAGATGTTGGTGGTTTCGCCGTACCACTTGCCGTCAGGCACAAAACGGATGGCACCGTAGGATGCGGGGTTCATGACGCCGATGGGACTGGTGGCGATCAGCGAGGCTTCGTCGGGGCGGAACTCGTTGTCGACGTCGAACATGGCAAGGGTGCAACCCAGCTCGGTGATCGATGCTTCGTCGACCGGGGCACGATCATATCCAAGCAGGACGAAGGGAATGCGGACCTTGATGACGTATCCGTCGGAACGCAGCGCGCTTACCACACGTACAGCCTGGACGGCGGCCTGCTGTTCGGGCTCCAGGTCGTCCGTGGTGCGCACCTTGATGGTGGGCCGCAGATCGGCAAAATCTCCGATACGGATCGAGAACGCATACAGCCCGCTGTCACTCTGCGTGCGGAATCCCAGCCTTCCATCGCCCTGGTTCAGCACATAGCGCGAGCCCGTCTTCGGGTCGGGCGGCGTGGCATCGATCCAGATCTCGAACCGGTCTGCCGCACAGGTATCGCACCAGCCGGTAACGACGGTGCTGTCCGTCACGTCGATCCGCAGGTACAAGTAGTCATCGTCATAGACCGTCTTGGCCGAGAACGATCCGTCGGATGGTCCCGTCCAGAAGAATGCTCCGTCATGAACATTGGCGATGGCACCTACCGTGAGGTTCGAAGCATAGCCGGCATAGATCTGACGTCCGCGTCGATATGCCGGTATCGTAAGATACTCCGTCTCGAATACTGCTTCGTCCTTGGGTCCTACAAAGCGCTCTTTCGTGGTCAGATCGCGGAAGTTCCGGTAAGCCTCGTGTCCGTAGGTCTCGACCCTGTCCGACACGAATTCATCGAAGTGGACCACTGCCCCTTCCCGATACTGATAGCCGCGGATGGACCACGCTTCGGATTTGCGTTTCTGGGTGATGAAGCAGGCGCCTTCTTTGATCACGACGCCGATCTCGAGCGGTAGGTCCACATACTGCAACGGGTAGCGTGCGATGTTGACAAGGAATCCGTCGTCGTCGATGTAGAGGTAGACGACGCATTCGCGCTTGCGGGTGCCAAGCACGTTGACCGAGAAGGCAATGTCGTAGAATCCGTCACCACTGAAGTCGCCTACATCCCACCCCCAGATGCGGAACTGCGCGCCCTGCGGCATGGTATTGCGCAGGTCGTCGATGAGCTCCTCGGCAAAGTACGGCTCGATCTTCCGCTTGAATTCCGAAAACTCCATGCCGCTCTGTGCACGCAGGTCAGCAACACCAAGCGTAAGCAGACAAAGGGTGAAGATTATTAGGGGGCGAAGGTTCACGGTAGCGTCTCTGCCGATCGAAGAATGGTGTCGCGGACCTCGATATGACTTGCCTTGAGGCGGGCGCCGTACTGTGCCACGACCTGTGCCGAAGCATACGAGGCCAGACGTCCGGCATGCTCGGGGTGATGCCGGTGCAGAACGCCGTACATGAAGGCTCCGGCAAACATGTCGCCCGCACCGGTCGCATCAACGGCTTCGACGGCATAGGCAGGAACGTCGCAGTGATGTCCGTTCCAGCCTATACGCGATCCGTGCGCACCCATGGTGACCACTACGTTGGGATAGGCCGAGGCAAGTGCACGGTAGGCTTCCTGTCCATGCTCGACACGGGCAAGGGTCGTGGCCTCACGCTCGTTGCAGAACACAAGCTGGGCACGGTCGAGCAGCGGACGCAACCTGTCGCCAAAGACGTCGACGATGAATCCGTCCGAGCATGAGATGGCGACGTTGGTGTCGTGCTTCTTGGCATAGAACATGGCCATGTCTACGGCTTCGGCGCCATTGTCGTCTGTAAGCTTGTAGCCTTCGATGTAGATCCACTCCGAGGCTTTGATGCGCTCTTCGTCGATGTTGCGGCGCGTGAACTCGGTGTTGACGGCAAGCGTCGTGTTCAACGTCCGCTCGCTGTCGGGCGTGATCAACACCAGACACGTCCCCGTCGTTGCCCCTGCCACCTGCTCTGCGTCAAGCACAATGCCAAGGTCGTTGAACTCCGAGGCATAGAAGGCGCCCATGGCATCCTTGCCAAGCAGCGAGCAGTAGGAGGCACGTCCGCCGAATTGCGCAAAGGCGATAACGGTATTGGCTGCCGAGCCACCGCTGCTGCGGTGGGCGTCGCGCTCGCCAAGGCCGGCGATCATGGCATGCTGACGTTCGGCGTCAGTGAGCATCATTGCGCCCTTGGTAAGCTCGAGCGAGACAAGTTCGGCGTCGGTGACGCGATACTCGATATCGACAAGTGCGTTTCCGATGCCGGTAAGCAGGAGATGTTTCATGTTGGCTGCAAAACTACCATCATGGGGTGGATCGCCGCATGCACTTCGTCGGCAGCGATCAGAACCGCCATGCGCAGGTGATGCCTGCCGAAAGCAGATGCGATGACGTGGGGATCTGCTCTTCGACGACGGTGGAGATGCCAATGTCGGCCAGGGCGTGGACCGACACTTCGAGCTGCTTGTAGTGGAACGGCAGCTCGGCACCGACCAGCACTCCCGTACGGCCTGTTACTCGGTACACGGCCGACGTTTCGTCGCCGTGCTGCGGCTTGGCGATGGGAACAACCTCGACGCGGCTCAGCTCGTGATAGATCTCTTCGATCACATCGTCGGCCTGCACCATGGTGCTCACGCCTGCAAGGAATCGCACAGGCATGCGCCCGGGCTGCACACCAAGCAGTGCCTGAAGGTCGGACCTCTGAACGCTGTGTCGTACGCCATGGTCAGTCGTCACGATGTATGACTTCCCGTCAAGCACCAGCGGATCGACGTGCTGATGCACGATCGAGGTGCCATCCAGTGCCGTCGTCAGGACGAATCGTGCTCGTAGCGACATTGTAAGCGAGGACGACCGCAGGAACTCCCACGCGGCCTCGACGCCCCCTTGCAGACCTGCAGTGACGGTGGTGCGCTTATGGGAGCCCTCGGGCGAGTCGGGCCCCACAACGTCACTGGTCACGATCGGAAAGACGCCACTCGCAACAAGGCCGATACTCATCGTGCCTGGCGGCAACGGCTGTACCTGCAGGGGCAGCGTCCCGCTCTGTGCCGCAACGGCAACGGTGCCGATCAGCAGCAGCATGACTGCCATACCAGGGCGCATCATCGGGAAAGGGCTGCCTGGATGAGTTCTTCGCACAGGGCCTCGAACGACAGACCGGATTGCTTTGCCGCCATTGGGACAAGGCTGGTCTCGGTGAAGCCGGGAATGGTATTCACTTCCAGACAGAACGGAAGGTTATCGTCGGTCAGCCGGAAGTCGACGCGACTGTAGCCATGGCATCCCAGCACGCCGTGGGCGGCAACGGCAAGGTTTTGCACGTGTTCGGTAACAACATCGGACAGTTCAGCCGGACAGTGATACTCGGTCTTTCCCTTGGTGTACTTGTTCTCGTAGTCGTAGAAGCCCTCTTTGGGCGCGATCTCGATCACCGGCAGTGCGTCGTTACCAAGGACCGCAACGGTGAGCTCACGTCCGGGGATGAACTGCTCGATCAGGACGTGCCGCGAGTACCTGCCTGCCAGCCGCACGGCTGCAGCCAAGTCGTCGCCCTCGGAAACGATGGTCATGCCAACGGTCGAGCCTTGATCGTTCGGCTTGACAACGAGCGTCCCGGGGATCTCCGAGCGAACGGCGTCGAGTGCCTCGTCGTCATCGGCCTGTTCTGGCATCAGCGTTACCCAATGCGGTGTCGGAATACCGGCAACGCTGAAGAGCATCTTTGACGTGATCTTATCCATGGCCATGGCACTTGCCAGCATCGAGCTGCCGGTGTATGCAATGCCCCGCATGTCCAGCAGCGACTGGATATAGCCGTCCTCTCCGTACTTGCCATGCAGCGTGATGAAGACCACATCGACGTTGTCGAACAGTGGCGCCTGGATACAGTCCACAAGTGCCGACGGCGAGAATGCCGCAAGTTCGGCATCCGTTACTGCGCGCGGCGTAGCCGCGGCCAGTTCGTCATCGCTCATCAGGCCGTTGGCACCACGGGAAGGGTCCACGGCGCTCACACTGTGGCCAAGACTGCGCAGGGCCCTCACGGCCGCGCGACCGCTGAGCAGGGAGATGTTACGCTCGGGCGAGATGCCTCCAAGCAAGACAACGATGTTCATGCAGATGCTTTCGATTCGTCGTATAGTCTGCGCAGCAGCTTGACGTCTTCCCACGTGTGGACCTTCCACTCGGGATTGCGCAGCAGTGCTGCCGGGTGATAGGTCACCAGCAGCGGGATGCCGTGATAGTCGTGCGTCTTGCCCCGCAGAGCCGACATGGATTCTTTGTTGCGTAACAGTGTGTTGGCCGCCGTCAAACCAAGAGCCAGGATGAACCGGGGCTTCACAAGTTCGATCTGTTTCCACAGATAGGGCTCACACTGGTCGGTTTCGGAGACGAGCGGTTTGCGGTTGTTCGGGGGGCGGCACTTCAGGATGTTGCAGATGAAGACCTCGTCACGCGAGAGCTGTATGGCCTCGAGAACCTTCGTCAGCAGTTGTCCGTCGCGCCCCACAAAGGGCAGCCCCTGGGCGTCTTCATCGGCTCCGGGTGCCTCGCCTACCACCATGATGTCGGCATTCGGATTGCCACTGCCAAAGACGAAGTTCGTGCGGCTATGGCCGAGCGGACATTCCATGCAGGAGCAGATGGCTTCCTTCAGTTCGTCGATGGTGGTCGAAGCATGCCAGCCTTCGGATACGATCATTTCCTGCTCCGGTAGCGCATCAGCGGCTTCAACAGTGGTGGCGACGTGCGCCGCCTGCACACGCGCTTCATCCCGGATCGGGGCTTCAAGGGCCACCGGCGCAGCGTCGATACGGTCGGCGTACAGCACGTCTCCGTACATCTCGCGCTGCTGCCGAAGGTATGTCCGCACGTCGTCCAAGGGATGCTCCATGACTGCAAACATAGTCGAACGCAGGCCATCGTCGGATGCATGCGTTGCTGCGTTCCGCTCTGTATTTTTCGGTCGTGACACCATCTATTCGACTACTGCTGCAGGCATGCATGGTAGGGGCACTGCTCCTGCTTGGAGGATGCTCGCAGAGCACCACGGAAACAAACGACGCAACAACGCTCTTTACGATGACGTTGACCGGAGCCGAAAACGGTCCGCACAACTTCGCCACGAACACGATGGCGACGCTGCTTACGCAGGACAGCACATTGATCGTCGTGGGGTCCAACACGCCATTCGGCTCGCAGATCGCGAAGAACAACTACGCGCTACTCGAGTATCGCGGCGCCGGCGTCGGCACGCAACCGATCAGCCCGAACGACACGACGCTCACGCCGGCCAACATGATGGTTGTCGTCGATGGAACATCGTACTTCGCCGCCGAAGGCTCCGTAAGCATCACGGCCTACCGTAGCGTCGGCCAACTTGTCGAGGGTACCTTCTCGGCAACACTCATCGGCGAAAACGGCGGACAACTTCGCGTGTCCAACGGCCGCTTCGCCGTAAAGCGCGTAACGGATAACAGCCCGTACGAGTAGGACCGATCGGGCGTTACGCCCACGCTTCAGCGTGGGCTCCGCCGAAGCGTGGGCTTATCCTTGAGTCGTGTCATTCTTCGTGGGCTTCGGCCTCTTCGGGTTCTTCCTGCGAGTCGGTGCCCTTGGGCTTTGCCAGCGTGAAGGCCAGCAGATTGGTCTTCTTGTCGAGCTTGCCCTTCAGGTGAGACCCGTCGGGGAAGCCACCCTTGAGGATCTCTTCGGCGACGGGATCTTCGACGAAGCGTTGCAGGGTGCGGCGCAGCGGCCGTGCCCCATACTTCTCGTCGAAGCCCTTGTCGGCAAGGAAGTCCTTGGCTGACTTGGCAAGTTCGAGGGTGATGTTCCGGTCGCGCAGACGCTTCAGCAGCTTGCCCAGCTGAAGGTCGATGATGCGATACATGTGCTCCTTTTTGAGCGTCCGGAAGATCACGTACTCATCGATACGGTTCAGGAATTCGGGGTTGAACAGACGCTTCATGGTCTCTTCAACGGTCGACTTCATGTTCTCGTAGTCATCTGCCGCCGCATCAACAGTGAAGCCGATCTTGCCGCCGGCTTTGACGTCGCGCATGCCAACGTTCGACGTCATGATGATGATCGTGTTCTTGAAGTCGACGCGACGTCCAAGGCCGTCCGTCAACTGTCCGTCGTCGAACACCTGCAGCAGGATGTTGAAGACGTCGGGGTGAGCCTTCTCGATCTCGTCGAGCAGGATGATCGAATAGGGCTTGCGACGCACTTTCTCGGTCAGCTGTCCGCCTTCTTCGTATCCGACGTAGCCCGGAGGCGCGCCCACGAGACGCGACACCGTGAACTTCTCCATGTACTCGCTCATGTCGATGCGGATGAGCGCATCCTCGGAGTCGAACATGTACCGGGCCAGGGCCTTGGCCAGTTCGGTCTTGCCCACGCCCGTGGGGCCCAGGAACATGAAGGAGCCGATGGGACGTGACGGGTCTTTCAGTCCGGCACGCGCTCTGCGGATGGCCTTTGCAAGGTGTTCCACAGCCTCGTCCTGACCAATGACCTGCATCTTGAGCTCCTCGGCCATGCGAAGCAGCTTCGTGGTCTCGCTCTCGGCGATGCGGTTCACGGGAATGCCTGTCATCATGGCGATGACGTCGGCGATGTCGTCTTCGGTGACGTCGTGCACCACGTCCGAGGCTTTGGACTCCCAGTCTTCCTTGGCCTGCTCGAGCTCCGCCTGGTAGCGCTTTTCAAGGTCACGCAGACGTGCTGCCTCTTCGAAGTTCTGCGTGCGGACGACCTGGTTCTTCTCAAGGCGGACGCCTTCGATCTTCTCTTCGAGTTCGAGCACTTCCTTCGGCACCGTGATGTGCGACAGGTGTACGCGAGCACCAGCCTCGTCCATCACGTCCAACGCCTTATCCGGCAGGAACCTGTCGGTGATGTACCGGTCGGCCATCACGACGCAGGCGCGTACTGCCTCTTCGGAGTAACGCACGCCGTGATGCTTTTCGTAGCGCTCGCTGACGTTCTTTAGGATCTGGACGGCCTCGTCGGGCGTAGGCGGATCCACAAGGATCTTCTGGAAGCGTCGGTCCAGCGCTCCGTCCTTTTCGATGAACTGACGGTATTCGTCCAGCGTGGTGGCGCCAATGCATTGGATGTCGCCCCGCGCCAGCGCCGGCTTGAACATGTTCGAGGCATCAAGCGAGCCCGACGCACCACCCGCACCGACGATCGTATGCAGCTCGTCGATGAACAGGATAACGTCCTTGGCCTTCTCGAGCTCGTTCATGACGGCCTTCATGCGCTCTTCGAACTGACCGCGATACTTCGTGCCGGCAACAAGTGCGGCAAGATCGAGCGTGACGATGCGCTTGTCGAACAGCACACGCGACACCTTGCGCTCGATGATGCGGATGGCAAGCCCCTCGACGATGGCCGTCTTGCCAACGCCGGGCTCGCCGATGAGTACCGGATTATTCTTCTTGCGACGCGACAGCACCTGGGCCACCCGCTCGATCTCTTTCTCGCGACCGATCACGGGGTCGAGCTTCTCTTCGAGCGCCAGCTTCGTCAGGTCACGCCCAAAGTTGTCCAGCACGGGCGTCTTCGCCCGCTCGGCACCGCCCTTGGTCTTGCCCTGCCCCTTTTCGGCAGGACGTGACGGCTGACTTGGCTTGCCACTCAAATAGGCGTCCAGCTCCTTGCGGATGGCGTCGTAATTGATGTTGAACTGTGCCAGGATCTGCGCGGCTATGTTGTCTTCGTCGCGCAGGAGCGACAGCAACAAATGCTCCGTACCGATCACATCCGACTTGTACAGCTTGGCCTCGAGATAGGTGATCTTCAGCACCTTTTCGGCCTGCTTCGTCAAGGGAATGTTACCGATCGTGAGCGGACCGCCCATGGATCGCACTGTGTCTTCGATGGCACGTTTGAGCTTGGACAGGTCAACGTTCAGGTTGCGCAGGATCTTGACGCCGATCCCCTCACCCTCGCGAATGATGCCAAGCAACAGGTGCTCCGTGCCGATGTAGTCATGGCCAAGCCGTAATGCCTCCTCGCGACTGAGTCGGATGACGTCCTGAACCCGATTTGAAAAGTTGCCTTCCATGGTAGCTCTCGTGTGAGCGAGTTGTGTTCGGCCGAGATTGACGTACGAGTTGCGATTCTGTTACTTCGAGTTCTGATTCGCTTGCTCGCCCGACAAAAATGGTTTGTTTCTAGGTCGTTCGCATCGTGGAAAATGTCCACATTTCAGTGATCCGCCAGTCGGTAAGGGGCATTGCGATACCACAGGGCCGAAACGACAACCGCGGGCCGAGGCCCGCGGTCAGCGTTATGCGTTCGTTGTGTGTCGCCAAGGCGTGATACGTCAGTTGAACAAGGGCTTGACCTTGCCGATCTCAACCACAAGCGTGGGATGCGTTGTCGTCTTAGGCGCCTCCGGCACAACAACCTTGGCCGGTTTGGGCGGTGCAGCCTTCTTACCCTTCTTGGTCGGAGCGGGCTCCGGCGCAGCTTCGGGCGTGGGCGGTGCCGCCGGAGCCATGGCCGAGGCCGGCAACGGCTGCGGAAGGTACGTAATGCGCAGGTCGACGTTGTTGATTTCGGCAAACATCGACTTCAGCACGGCAATACGGTCGCTCACAAGCACAGGATTCGGGTCGGCAACGGAGGTCGGCGGCATCGGCTCTGGCGGGAACTCCGTGATTTTCTTCTTCTTCAGCGCAGCCACTTCCTTGGTCCACGCAGCGTGCAGACGCTTGTACTCTGCCTCGGCCGCAACCTTGGCCGATGCTGTTCGGTCGACGTCCGGGCTAACCTTGACGTTGATGCGCAATTCGTTGTTCGTGCGAAGAAACTCCTTCAGCGTCGCGATTTCGGCACTTGCCGCCGGCGTGAGCGTTGTCGCGTTGAGGTCGAATCCGCGGACATTCATCAGCACCTTGCCCTCGGTGAAGGAGTTCACCGTGATGTCCTGTTCGATGACCTGCGCCTTACGGCTGGCCGGAACGTTGACGGTAATCTCCTTGCGCTCGACGTTATGTCCGCGCACCACAAGCTTGAGCGTGCCCGGATCGTTGATGATGATCAGGTAGGCACCGGTTGCGTCGTTCGACTTGTTCGAGAACTTCTTTCCGGTGGGCTCGACGGCGTCGATCTTGCAGCCAACGGGCTTGCCCGTGGTGGCGTCCTTGACAACGCCCTTGATGGTGGCCGGCCCCTGCAACTGCGCAGCGGCAGTGCCGACGCACAGGATTGCCATGGCTGTGGCGGCAACGGTGCGCCGCATCGCTTCAAACATCATGATGAGGAAGTTCCTTGTGTTGTGCCCAGAAATCGTGCTATTCCCTGCTTACAGTCGTCGGTCTGCCGCGCAATGGCATTCATGGCCGCCGCATAGCGCAGTCCCGCATCAAGCGACATGCCGTGCAGCGCCGACATCATGGACTTGCTCATGGCCATGGCGGAGGCGGAGTTCTTGGCAATACGCTGCGCCAAGTCCATGACGGTCTGTTCAAGCACGTCGTCGTCAGCAACATGCGTGATGAGTCCTATCCGCAACGCTTCGTCGGCACGTATGTTCTCGGCCGTCAGCACCAGCCGTCGCGCCTGCGTGTCGCCAATCTTGCGAAGCAGGTAGACCATGACGATGGCCGGGATGAAGCCGATGCGCACTTCGGAATATCCGAATTGCGCGTGCTGGCGTCCGGCTACGACAATGTCGCACACGGTGGCCAGACCGCAGCCACCCGCAATGGCGGGACCATGAACCATGGCAATGACGGGCTTGGGCAGATCGACAATGGATTGCAGCATCTGCATCAGCTGCGTCGAATCGGCAAGATTCTCCGTCGCGGAATTCGCGCTGATCTGCTGAAGATATGCCAGGTCGGCACCGGCACAGAACGCAGGCCCTTCGCCGCGCAGCACCACGACGCGCACGTCGTCGTTCTCACGTACGGCATCAATTGCACGAGCAATGTCCGCGACCATGTCGGCACTCAGCGCATTGCGCTTTTCAGCGCGCTGCAGCGTGATGATGCCCACAGGGCCGTCGATGCGCAGTCCTACCATGTCCATTGCGCAAACATACCTAACGTAGGATGACCAACGGAACAACGCGTTGCACAAAGCTGAAATCGCAATCACTGACGCTGACGACAAGCGAGTATGTCCCCACGGCCAGGCTCGATACATCCATCGGCACCAGGATGCGTGCCTTGCGCGCCGGGGCCGAAGCTAGCGTTCCCAAGTAACGTCCAAGTCCGTCGTAGGCATCAATGTTTACATTCCCGGTGGCACTGCCTCCGGCTTTATCAAGGTCAACCGAGATGTAAGCCAGGTCGTTGGCCGGATGAGGGAAGACGGTGGGCGCCGCCGGCACCCGGGCATCGGATGCTTCAAGACGCACGCCTGCGGCGTCGATGGCCCGCTCGGCCGACTCGTCGATCGAGATCACAAGTCTCACGTATCGTCGCTCACCCGGTTGCAGCGGCTGTCGCAACACACAACCCGCAACAACGGCTACATCGTTCGTATCCGGGTACTGCTCCCTGGTTCGAACAAGCGAGTCTTTCATGGACGGCGGCATCGCGCTGTAGGTGATGGTGTTGTCGACGCCCTCCACCGACACGTCGACGTCGGAATGGGGCGATGTAAGCGCGACGGTCACGGCCGGAGCATCATTGCGAACCGTGCGAACGGTTGCCTTGCCTGTGGTTGTCGTTACGTAGTTGGCTGCCGGTAACGACCCTAGGTCCCAATCGAAGAACCAGCCGAAGGCTACGTCGTGCAGCACCGAGTCCGAGATGTTCTCGATGGTCACATCATTCGCCACCACGCCGGTATCGGCCGCGGCGATGGCAACGCGCTGCGTCAGGCGGACGCCAAGGCGCATGGAGTCGGGCGCATTTGCATCGGTCACGATGCCAAGCCGACGGTCAGGCTCGCGAAAGGGCTTCTCGACTGCAAAGTGATCGTTCGTGCCGCGACCGGCGCGGATGTTGTCGACGACGCGTTCGCGAGTGCTGACAATACATCCTGCTTCGTACAGCAGTCCGCATGCCGCGCCATAGCGCACGCCGTCGCCAAGACCCCGCTGCACGTCGGCCCAGCCAAGGCGTCCGCGATCGCCCACGCTCATGGTCAGCACGTCGTTCCGCAACGTTAGATACGGCGGCGCAGGCACGACGGGGATGAGAAGCGTTTGCGAGTGCACGTCGCCCGCACGGGTGCGGCCAACGACACGCAAGCGCAGGAAGGTCGTCGTGTCTACGTCACGCAGCACTCGCACCGTTGCCACCGTGCGCACCGGCATGATCTGGCCGCCGGGTATCGTACCAAGTTCGATTGTGGTTGTACCAAGTGCAATGGCATCGGCAGCCGGCCCTACAACGTCGACCTGTGCCGCTGCAACGTCGAGCGTTGCCAATTCATTGCCGATGCTTGCCCGTATCTCCACGTCATCACCAGGCCCCCATCGATCACCATTGCCTGCTGTGGTCGTGAATGATGCTACGTACAGCGCGGGGACGGAGTCCGGTGCAATGGTGACGGCCTTGAGAGCATTCACGCGCCCTGGAACAAGATCGGCCACATTCGGATTGGATGCTCCGATGTCGTCGACGGCCATGCGCGTCAGGGCCGATACCTGCAGCGGTCCAAGTGCGGGATGCTTTGCGCGCACCAGACCGACGATGCCGGAAACGATGGGCGCCGAGCCGCTGGTGCAGCAGAAGCCTCCATACGTTCCGTCGTTCGACGTGGTAAGCGTACGCTGTCCGGGCGCCATCACGTCGACAAACCAGCCTCGGGCCGACATCGGAATGACGTTGTCTTCGGGGTCGGTAACACCAACGCTCAACACGCCCGGATAGGCCGCAGGATAGAACGGTGCCGTCGTGCCATGGTTGCCTGCAGCGGCCACAACCACGGTGCCGCGCTCGATGGCGTAGGCGATGACGTCTTCGTCGATGCACGACTTGGAGAAGCCACCCCATGAGCAGTTCACGACCTGAATGCCGTTGACGGCGCAGTACATGATGGACTCGTAGCCAAAGATGATGCCGTTGACGTTGTCGGGCATGGTCTTGAGCGGCACTATCCTGCACGCACCGGCAACGCCCGCAACGCCGATGCCGTTGTTGACGGCAGCACCACAGATACCGGCAACGCCAGTGCCATGACCTTCGCGCTTGTTGAACGTGTTGCCGGGTTGTGTACTGTCAATATCGGTGCAGAAGTTGTAACCCCGGTGATCATCAACATAGCCATTATTGTCATCGTCGATGCCGTTATCCGGGATCTCCTTCCAGTTTGTATGCAGGCTTGGTGCAAGGTCTTCATGGTCCTGTCGGACGCCGGAATCACTGATGCCGATCAGCACGGACGTGTCGCCGTCTTCGACCTGCCATGCATCGAAGACCTTGATCGTGGCCAGCATCTTCTGCTCTGGCACAAGCGAGTCGTTCGGCATGGACGTGATGCGCGCAGCCACAACCGGTTCGGCCGTGTCGACATCACCGCAGCCGCGCAGCAGCAGCCGGCACATCCGCTCGGGTTCACCCAAGGTTGTGTCGTAGCGCACCACATAGCAACGGCGCAGCCGCTCGTCGAGCATCAGTGCACGGGCCGACGGCATGGACTGTGGCATCATCGTCTGTTGTTGTGCCGCCAGCGACTGCGCGAACGGCAGATAGGCACGTTCGATGACAAGTCCGTTCCGTGCAGCAACGGCATGTACATCGGCATCGAGCAAGGCCTCTGGCTTGAATCGCACCTTGAGCTGCCCGGCCACCACATCGTCCAAACGCCATGGCGGCGCCGCCGGCAGGATACGCAGGTCGCCGGCATGCAGCGTGATCGCGGCAACCAGCACAGCAACGCAGCTTAGAATGAATTGTATCATTTGATCACCGAAAGGGGCAAGGTGAGGCGTCCGTCCGGACCGTGCACAACGATGTAGTACATGCCCGACGAGACCGCCGTCAGCGGCAGGACGGTGCGTACTGATGCAACGTCGGGTGAAACCGACGTCATGACCGTGCCGCGTGCATCGACAAGGTCGATCCGTCGCACACCTTCGGCGTGCAGAATGCTTGTTGCATCGTTGGCAGGATTCGGCAGCAGACGTGCCGATGGTTCCGTAGGAACCTCGACAGACATAGGATTCATGATGACGTTGCGCATGATAGCGGCGGCTGAGTCCGTGGTAGGTGCCACGGCGATCACTACCAGCATGTCGCGTTGAGCATCGGGGGGCAGCGGCCCCGGGAAGCGCATGCCGACGACGCCGGCCAGATCGCCGATCTCATCAGTTTGTATCGACGCATCAGACCGCAGCAGTTCCACCATGTCGCCGGCGCTCAGGCCATCGCCAAGGTAGGTATCCCAGGGGAAGGCCGCCGTCTGCGGCTTTGCACCGTCATGCGCCGTGATCACGCCGCAGATCACGGCAAGTTGTGTCGGCGCAACGTCGCGGTAAAAGACCTGGGCGGCCACGGGCACTGCACGAAAGGTTTCCGGTATCGCCTCGGGCGCCAACCGTGACCGGTTGTTTGCTCCGGCCGAACCTAAGTCCCAATCAAGCACGTAGCCCATGCCAACATCCTGCAGCGTCTGGCCCGAGATATTCGTCAGCTGCAGATGCAGCACCGTCGCCTCGGGGTGGTTGCGGTTGAACGTGGCCCGTGTGCGCACGCGCACGCCGATGCGTCGGTCGTCCGAGGCATTCTCGTCGGTCATCACGGCAACGTTCGTGTCTGGTTCAACGAAGGGTTTCACCGACGTGAAGTCCGAGGTAAGGCCAATGTCGTTCATACCGGTCAGACCGCGGGTTTCGCCTTCGGCTACGATCAGGCCGGAAGGTGACAGCAGCCAGTACCCTTCATTCCATGTGAAGCCCAGGCCAAGGCGTGAGTCCGACGCACCGACAACGCCAAGGGCGCCGGCATCACCAATGGAATACGTCAGCACGCCGTTCGACATCGTTGTCATGTTTGATTCGGCATCCACCATCACGATGAATTCGTCTTCGTACGACCCTTCGCTCATCACGCGCACGGCCAGCAGCAGCGGACGCTCGCCCTGCGATCGGATTGTCAGCACGGCTGCATCTACCGATGCCGTTGTCGACGTTGCAATGGTCACAGGTGCTGCATCGGCCGACGTCACGTCGACGTCCCAGCCGTTCAGTGCAACAATGCGCGTCTCGGTAACAACGCCATTGGCCATGCCAAGGTGGTTTGCAAGATCAACCTGGAGCGTCAGTGGCACCGACAGCGGAATACGGCGCAGCGACTGTCCGTCGCGCAGCAGGCGGTGCGCCGCAAGGTCGATGCCCGGCGCGCCCATCGGGTCTTCGGTCAGCGCCGCATAGACGTCCAAACGTCCGGGCAGACCAGCCTGCAGCGTTGGGTTGCTTGTACCGATGCCGAAAGCCGTGCGGCGTATCAGCGCCGTCGTTTGCAGCGGTGTCAGCGACGGATACTTACCACGGACCAGGGCAGCTGCGGCCGACACCATGGGGGCGGCGAAAGAGGTGCCTTGCACGCCAAAGCTGGTGTAGCTGCCGAATGTCGTTGTGGTGAATGCTTGATAGGCCGGGGCGAAGACATCGATGTTCTGGCCCAGGCCCGACGTCGACGTCACGCGGTCGAGCAACGTCGTCTCGCCCACGCCCAGCACGCCGCGATAGGCGCTTGGATAGTTCCGGAAGTACGGCGAGCCGCCGGCCTGCGTGCCGTGGTTACCGCCCGAGGCAACGACGAGGGTACCCTTGGCCGTAGCATAGTCGATCACCGACTGATCGATGATCGAGAAGGCTTTGGTCACGCCCCACGAGCAGTTCACCACCTTGAAGCCTTGCTGGGCGGCATACATGATGCCTAAGTAGCCGAAGGCAACACCGCTTTGGCCGCGGACCGACACCTTGAGGGGGAACATGCGACATGTACCTGCGATGCCTGCAATGCCGACGCCGTTATTCCATGTGGCCGATGCGATACCGGCCACTTCGGTGCCGTGGGCGTCGGGGTGCGACGTCGAGCCCGGCGTTCCGTCGATGGCGGCCGCCAGGTTGCAGCCTCGGTAATCGTCGACGTAGCCATTGCCGTCATCATCAATGTTGTTGTCGGGGATCTCGGACGTGCGTGTGAACAGCGAGCCGGCAAGGTCTTCGTGGGACTGATCGATGCCGTTATCGCAGATGGCCACGACCATCGACGGGTCGCCCTTGTACACTCCCCAAGCCTCGACGGCGCGGATCACCGGCAGGTAGGCCTGATCGTTCAGGTACGGATCGTTGGGCGTAGCATGCAGTTCATCGACGATCCAGGGTTCGACCGTTTCGTACGTCGACCGGTCAGATGCCAGCTTCGAGGCCACGCGCCAAACGTCGACGGGTCCGTCCACCCGCACGGTAAATGTGCGCAGCAGCTGCTCCTCGGCACGCAGCAGCGGGTCGGACATTGCCCCCTTCCCCATCCTTGACAGGCTATTGCCCAGCCACTGTGAGCGTTGGGGGGCAAGGAACTGGTCGACGACGCGCATGCCTGGGGGCAGCAGGTTTGCGGCCGCGGCCGTCGAATAGGCAAGGCCAGACTGGAAACGCACGCGCAGCATATTGGCCACGATGCGAACGGGGCGGCCGTCGTGAACGTCGTCCACGATACGCAGGTCACCGGCCACCATGCAGGCAGCCAGCGTCACATGCAGGGCCATGAAAAGCACGAAACGACGCATACGGGAAGATATGACCCAAAACGGCATCATCTGTGACACCTTGCTTCGTAGATTCGAGACCCATGGCAGACCAACAGCAGTTTCTCGTCACCGCCCGCAAGTGGCGTCCGCAGCGCTTCTCCGACGTCGTCGGACAGGAGCACATCACCACGACGCTCAAGAATGCCATCCGGAACGACCGGATCCATCATGCCTATTTGTTTACGGGGCCAAGGGGCGTTGGTAAAACCACCTGTGCGCGGATCCTTGCACGGGCCATCAATTGTCCGAACACGGTCGACAACGAGCCGTGCAACGCATGTCCGACCTGCATGGACGTGCTTGAGGGACGTTCCGTGGATGTGATCGAGATCGACGGTGCGTCGAATAACTCTGTCGACGACGTACGCAAGCTGCGCGACAACGTGCGCTATGCGCCGATGCAGGGTCGGTACAAGATGTACATCATCGACGAAGTCCACATGCTGTCGACGTCGGCCTTCAACGCCTTGCTCAAGACGCTGGAGGAGCCGCCGCCGCACCTGATCTTCGTCTTTGCCACGACCGAGATCCACAAGGTACCTGCCACGATCCTTAGTCGTTGTCAGCGCTTTGACTTCCGTCGCATGGAGATCGACTCCATCGTCAAGCAGCTTTCGCACATCGCCTCGAACGAGGGCATCACCATCGACGATGCTTCGTTGGTGGCCATTGCCAAGAAGGCCGACGGATCGATGCGCGACTCGCAGTCGATCTTCGACCAGGTTGTTTCGTTCTGCGGCACCACGATCACGTATCGCGACCTTGGTGTTGCGTTGCATCTGATCGACATCGACTTCTTCTTTGAGATCGGCCGTGCCGTGCGCGAGCATGACGTTGCCTTCATGTTCAACGCCTCTCGCGAAGTGGTCAACCGTGGTTACGACCTGCAGGAATGTCTTGTTGGCCTGCTTGAGCATTTCCGCAACCTGCTGACGGTAGTATCCACGGGGTCGACCTCGTTGATCGACGCCTCGGAGGCGCACTTGCGTCGGTACGACGACGAAGCCAAGAACTATTCCAAGGCAGAGCTGGTGCGGATCATGACGATGATCTCGCAGGGCGAGGCCGTGTTGCGGCAGAATCCGCCGCAGCCGCGCATCCGTTTCGAGTTCACGCTTGTGCAGCTTGCATCCATGGATTCAACGGTCGAGTTGGGCACCTTGCTTGCCAAGCTTGGACAGCCCGCCGGAGCGCCCGCAGCCGCAACGGCCGGCAAGCCTCGAACTGCCGAGACCGCATCCCGGGCCGTGCCCGTGCCTGTGCGACGCACGTCCGTCCCGGTACGTCCCATGGCATCGCCCGTTAGCGCCCTCTCGCCGGGCAACCTTGCGGCCCGCTGGAACGCCTTCCTTGATGCGCTGCCGGAGCGCCTGTTGTTCTTCAGCGGCGCCATACGTCAGTCCGGGATGCTCACCGTCGACCTAACCGACGTTGGCCTGACGCTGCGTCCGCATGCGGCCATCATCCATCAGCGCATCACCGACGAGCTGACGGTCATCAAGGACGCGCTCAAGGCCTTCTACGGCGCACCTGTCGGCGTCCACGTCATGCCTGTCGTCCCGCCTGCAGCGCCGGAACCTGTCGTCCCCACCGGCGAAGCCGCGTCAGACGCGGCCGCAGGCCGCGTTCCCGTCGACGCCGAACCGCTGCCCATCGAACAGACCATCATCGAGCTGTTCAAGGCCCGCAGGGTCGTCGCGAACGAGTAGAGGCGACGGCATGCCGCGCCCGCACATTGTGTGGTACGCCGATCAAATCACACGCATTCACATGCATACACGCTCACGTGCACACACGCGAGCCCACGGCTGAGGCCGTGGGCTACTATCGGTCGACGTTGGAATGGCCCACCATTCGTTCAAACGTTGATGGCCGTGCCGCAACGATGTGATGCCATGCATCTCCGCCGTTCGCACCGGGTTAATCATACGTCGGCCCATATTAGCC
>VFFB01000037.1 GCA_018882585.1 Candidatus Kapaibacterium sp. | reverse complement strand
TACCAGGACTGCTCGGCTGGTATCTGTACAGATGCTGCACAATATGTCTCCACCGCTCGCCCGAACGTTCAGTTCTGGGTCGCGTCGGGTATTGAGTTTTCCTTTCCGGATGATGTTGACCCACGCCGCATCCTTCGCGCGGGAAGCCTGTATGACGGATCCGACCCTGCGTTTCCGAAGCCGTCGCTTTCGTTCCGTCAGCGCACTGGACAAAACATCAACCTGACGTACAAGATCGTTGGCCCACTGCCATCGCTTGCGACGATCTACGAGGGTCGGCTGAACGGTAATACGACGATCCGTCATTCGGCAACGACAACCGGCGTCTTCACGTACGAAATGACAGAAGCCACTGGCCCGGCCGGCCGCTTCGACGGCGCATTGAACCTGGCGGCTATTCAGGGTGGTGAGTACCTCGTGCAGGCCACATACAACCTGGGCACATATACACAGTCGTACGAAAAGGCGTTCAACATTGCGTTCGAGCATGACCTTTCAGCGCGTCTGATCCGTTCGCCGCAACAGATTCCCGTCAAGTACCCTCGAAACGTTTCGTTGCCGGTGTCTGCGCGGGTACAGAATGTCGGTCTCAACACCGAGGCTGACTTCCGTGTGATTGCCACGATCAAGTCCCACCCAGCAGGGAACACAGTCTACTCCGACACGATCGTTGCGAACGAACCCATTGCCCCGGCCGAAACGCAGACGTTTGACTTCCGGAACTTTGTTCCTGCAGATGTGGGGCAATACACGATACAGATCTGTACGGATCTTCTTGGAAATGTCGACATGCAGCCCGGGAACGACTGTGCCCCAAGAACTGGGAACTACATCTTCCAGGTCTTGTACAATGAAGAGGCTGGTGCGGCCGAGATCCTTGTGCCCAAGCCGACGGGCGAATACTATCAGAATCGTCCGTTCACCCCTGAAGGTGTGGTAACGAATGGCGGCATCATCGACCTTACGGACGTTCCAGTCCGTATGAACATCTACAAAATGCCGCAGCGGACGCTTGTGTACTCCAACCGCCAGGTTGTGCCGGACGTAAGTGCCCAGGTACCGATCAATGTGGCGCGCGTCACGTTCAGTCCGTTTACGCCCACAGAGGCCGGTGCGTACCAGGCCTGCCTTGTCACGGAGTTCCCCGGTGATCCGGTCACTACGAATAACGAGATATGCGTTGACTTCAACGTGAACGCCAACTTGAGTGGCACCTATACGATCGGTACGCTCAAGACTGGTGATCCGCGCAACTTCCTCACGTTCCAGTCGGCCATCGATGCGCTCCATTTGAAGGGCTTATCAGGACCTGTTACGTTCGAACTGACGGATGCAACGTATAGCGTCGGCGACGTCATGCAGGACTTGCCTGCCATCGATCTTACGACCAAGGTCATCGGCATGAGCAATGTAAACACGGTCACATTCAAGCCGTCGCTCACGCGGGCACTCACAAAGGGCTCGATCACCGTGACGCTGAGTTCGGGACGTGGCGTTGGTGTCGTGTTCGGACAGAACTACCTTGCGACGAATCCTAACGCTGTCCGTCTCGCATACCCGACGAATAACACATATGCAAACTCGGCCGGCTATTTCACCTTTGACGGTGGTTCGCAGAAGTCAATCGCGTTCAACCTGAATGCCACGACGCCACACCGTGCCGTGTTCTACCTTGGCGACGGCTCACAGAACATCACGATCAAGAACTGTGTCATCGGCAATGCTCCGGCCGCCGCACCCAGCTATGCTACGTCGCTTCCGACAGTTTCGTTCGTGAACAACATCTTCGTATTCCAGAATGATGTTCGTTCGGTCGCCGGTCAGACGCTTACGTACAGCGCCGGTATCGTCAGCCGTGCCAAGCTGCCCGGAGGCCGCGATGGTAACAACGGCGAAAAGCTTGACACTATCATCAACTCCGGCAACAAGTTCATTGGAAATGAGATCAGCGGCTTCGGCTACGGTGTCGTTTCGATGGGTATCGGAGCTGCCCTCAAGGCAGGTGTGAACGAGTATCGCTCGTATTACACGAATGCAACCGAGATTTCCGGCAATGCCATCAGCAACGTCCGTCGCGCCGGTGTCTTTGTCGGCTACGAGGATGGTGCTGTCATCAAGAACAACCGCATCTACAGCGTTGGTGCAGCAACCGGAGGCACGTCTTTGGACGCTGCTGGTATCTATGCCGGTGGTGCCGCACGCTACAACAACGCCAACCTCATCATTGACGGCAACGAAATTTCTGGTGTGGCCGGTGACGTATGGTCGCGCGGTATCGTTGTGGAGCAGGTGCGCAATGTATTCCCGGCTGTAGCAACGGCTGGACTCAGCATCTACTTCCCGCTCACGCAGGAGAAGTCACTCATTCGCAACAACATGGTGTGGGACATCCGCCGCACCGCCGCTGCTGCCAATGCCGCAGGTATCCACCTCTTCACAGAGCGTGGCGCCACAATCCTCGATCCTACGTCAATCAACACGACGTACTTCACGCGTGGTGATAATGTCGTGAACAACACGGTGGTCATGCCGAATGACGAGATCGTTGGATCAGGCCTCATCACGGCTGTTGGCATTCAGCATGCCAACGCCCCGGTTGTCAAGAACAACGCAATTGTCATGCTTGGTACTGCCACGGCTTCGTCCTTCTCACACGCTGCCATCACATGGCAAGGCGTGCTGCTCCATGAGGGCAATGACCCGATGGGGCTTGTGTCTGACCGAAATGCTTTTCAGTTGGGCAACGCCTCGGCAGCACGACTGATCGAGATCACGAACACGAGCGCAATTGTGACGTCAGGGTCGCAGGAGGAGTTCAAGTTCCTTTCGCAGTGGCGTGCATGGACCAACCGAGATCGTAACTCGATCGAAGGGGACATTTTTGCTGAACATGTCATCACCGGTCTCGAGCCGATGCAGACACTACGTGTTCGCACGACGCCCGTTCTCGTAGGTTCAATCTTGAATGCCCGCGGCGAGCGTTTGGCAAACGTGGGTACCGACATTGATGGCCAAGCACGTGGTACGGCCGGTCTTGCGTATGACATCGGTGCAGACGAGTTCAACGCGACGCAGTACTTCAGCGATCTGGAAGCAGTCGAGATTCTGTCTCCTTCTGTTTACCGTTCGTCAACAGGTGCGACGAGTGATGCTGAGTATGTCATGACGACGGCTCCTGTTGACGTGCGTGCACGCGTCCGTAACAATGGCGCTGTGACGCAGACGAATGCCAAGGTCCGTGTTCGCATCTTCATGGAAACGGCTGTATCGAACAACAGTAACCTTGCAACGCCGGTCTTCAACGCATTCCCGGTCGTTGACCGTACGGTGTCTACAACACTTGCAGCTGCTGCGCAGGCTGATATTCAGTTTGCCATCCCGCGCTGGACGCCGACGGTGTACTTCGCTCTGGCAGCTTACAATGTGCCGACGCGTTTCGCAGCTATGCGTGCCAACGTAACACCGCGCTATCGCGTCGAAGTAACTGTTGCAACGGACGAGAACAACGCCAACAATACCGTTAGCAAGGTTGTCCGCTTCTACCTGCAACGCTCGAACATGCGTCTGCTTGTTTCCGGTCGCGGAGCAGACGTTGACCTGTTCGCATCGCCGACAGCGTCTCAGATCGCAGGACGTCTGAACATTGATTCACTCGTTACCGGTCTTGGTAAGCTTGGATGGGTCAGCGACCCTGCTAACGGAAACATCAACTATGATGTGTTTGACCGCGGCGCATGGGAAGAGCGTGCAGTGAACTACGCACCGTATCGCACGATGTTCTATGCGTCAAGCAATGATCGCCTGACGCGCTTCGAGCGGATGGACCTCCGTAGGTACGTTGCAGCCGGCACGATGCAAGAGAAGAAGAATCTCGGCATCAGCGGTCAGAACTACGCACGTCAGCACGTCGGAATGGACGTCATCAACGATGAGGCATTTGTACGCACGATCCTGCGTGCTACCAATCAGACGCCCGGAACGCCTGTGCCGACAACGCAGTCATACCAAGACAAGCGTGTCCGCGGTGATGCTCTTGCCCGCAACACCATCGAATCAGTTGCACGTACTGGCTTCCTTGGAGACGAGGATCCGAACCCGGCACTGCTGAAGATGTATTCGGATGCGACGACAGCCGGTCTGGTAGCACCTGCATACTTCTATGTCCGTGGAGACCGCACAACAACGGACTCCTTGATGGGCACAGCAACAGCTTCGCTCGTGGCGAACGTCGTATACCTTGGTGTTGACTGGCGTCACTGGAAGCAGACAACGAGCATGACTGGCGTCGAGCGCGTGATTCGTGCCGAGATCGACTTCTTCGAAAAGAATGGTGGTATCGTTGTTCCTGTGGAGCTTGCAACGTTTGATGCAAAGGCGCGTGGCAACGATGTGGACGTCTTCTGGTCAACTGCCTCCGAGCGTAATGCAGATCACTTCGTTGTTGAGCGTGCCAACGCTGCTTCTGCCGGTGATCTCACCTTCGAAGCCGTTGGTACTGTTGATGCTGCCGGCAACTCGTCGACGACGCGTGACTACGTGTACCGTGATAAAAACGTTGCCAATGGTGCCTACCTCTACCGTCTCAAGATGGTGGATGCTGACGGTTCATCCGATCACAGCGCCGACGTGAACGTTGTCGTTGGCGACAGCCGTGAACTCGAGATCACTGGTATTGCTCCGCAGCCTGCGGTCGGTCCGGCGCAGATGACGTATGTACTGCCGGCTGCCGGTCGCACGACCGTCACGGTTGTCGATGTCACCGGCAAGGTCATCGATACCGTGATTGATGAAGAACTCGCAGCAGGCCTCCAGAACGTTACGATTCCGTCGGCCACGTATGCCAACGGCTCGTACACGATCGTTGTCCGCACTGCAGATGGCGCAACGACAACGATGCCCTTTGTGGTTCGTCGATAAGACACACCATCTCGAAACAATACGCCCGACGATCCTTACGGATCGTCGGGCGTTTCGTTTTCGGCAACTACTGGTGATAACGCAGTGCGCGCCTTGGTCAGATAGGCTCTCGTCGAGGAGCTTCCATACATGCCGGACTGCAGGAGCGTTTGAACGTCGCTTCGCATGCAGAACACGTTAGATGCTGACGATGGCAGTCAATGTTTGCGCAGTTGACGTATCGTTCGGTTGGTTCGCCGCAGTGATGACATGCGCCAACAACTCGCCTGTCATCCGTGTGGTTGATCGGTACAGTCAGGCGTTGGTCGAACACGTAGCACGTTCCGTCCCACTTTGCCCCCTTCGTGACGGGATCCTTGCCATACGTTACGATGCCACCGTCAAGTTGGTAAACGTCCGAAAACCCTTCCTCTAATAGAAACGAGGTTAGTTTTTCGCATCGAATGCCACCGGTACAGTAGGTGAGAATGGGGCGATGTTTGTCCTCGGCAAATGTCTCTCTGATCCACTGAGGGAAGTCACGGAAGGAATCAACCGGCGGACGAATGGCGCCCCGAAAGTGCCCGACGTCGTACTCGTAGCCGGTCCGTCCATCAATGATGATGGCATCGCCGCGTTCCATGAAGTTGAGCCACTGCTCCGGCGAAAGGCGCTGGCCGGTATGGGACGCGGGGTCGCCCGGACGATCACAACGGAATGTTACAAGCTCGGTCTTGACCTTTACTGAAAGGTCGTCAAAGACATGGCCGTCCACCTCGTCCGTTTTGAACACCATGTCGGAAAATCGCACGTCCGCATACATCGCCTCCGTGTAGCGACGGCATGCTTCATCCGTGCCCGACAGGGTACCATTGATGCCTTCGGAAGCCACCAAGATGCGACCGCGCAGATTCAGCTGCAGGCAGAGTGTGCGCTGGTTTTCTGCCACCGCTGCCGTATCGTCGATACCGACGAACTTGTAATAGAGGAGAGCGTTATACGTTGCCATCACCACAAAGATCGCATGGACGCGTGAATCGCGATGCTGATTCCGTTATTTTTGCCGGTGCAGCTACTGAGGAGTCTTGATTGAACGTTCGACAGATCGGACGTCGTTTTGTGTTGGCAACAGTCATGCTCATGACGGCATGTCTGCATACGAACGCCCAGATCATTGATCCGCCGTACCATGTCGGTGCCGCGGACGCCGTTGTCCTGCAACGCTATGTTGACGAAGGCATGGTGCGCAGAGCGTACGACGTGTTACGCACGGTACGCGCGCGGGCCGAGCGAAGTGCAGCCATTGATGCGTTGCCGTTTGTTCGATCGTCGATCGAGCGTCGGTCCGACAATGCATTGGCAGCTGATCGCGAAATGGAAACCTTCCTGCGCGAGCGACCAACATCTCCAATGGCATCCATCGCATGGATGGAGCGTGGCCTTGCAGCGATCCAGGACGGACAGGATCTGATCGCCATTGATCATCTCCAGCAGGCGGCCGCGGCAGCCCTGTTGGATCTTGGACGTCGCAACGATACGCTGTATCGACAGATCGCTCATGCTGCGCTGTTCTGGCGTGGCACGTCTCAGGCTAAGGCAGGCTACCATGCCGAAGCTCTTGCGTCATTCCGCGCCTGCATCAACGTGGATACCACCGGTGAATACACTGATCGTTCATGGTACGGCATCGGCCAGCTCTATGAACGCAACAGACAGTACGACTCGGCGCTCGCGGCCTTCGGCGTGATCCGCAAACAGTACGATCGCGGTGCGTCCGCGATCGCCGCTCGCATCAGGGCGGCTCAGACGAACATCATTCTGCGGCGGCCCGAGCGGGCACTCGACATCTTGGGGAACATTGACACCCTCATTCTGCGCATGGAGCAAGGCGACACGCTGGCGCTTCGACCGCAAGATCATGCCCTGCAGGCCGCAGAGCGTGTCATGCTGCTTCGTGCCGAAGCCGCCACGCTTCGGGGCAGGTATCAGGAGGCGCTGGACCTTAGCCGAACCTTCTTGTCGCGCTATCCATCATCGAACTTTCGATGGTACGTTCGTCTTCACGAGGGATTCAACCTGATGCAATTGGGCAACCCGGCCGAGGCAGTCCAGTCGTACCGCATCATTCTCGATTCCGTCACCCGCGAGGACGATGAGCTGCGGCACATGGCGCTGCTCTATCATGCCATTGCGTTGAAGCGAAGCGGAAGCAGAACAGAGGCTATCCAAGCTCTGCAAGGGCTTGCGGCGCAGACCGGATATCCATATCAGGCTATCGCCTCGTTAGAGGTTGGCCAGGCCGCTTACGAAGACGAAGAGTGGGAGAGAGCACGTAAGGCCTTAGACATTGCCGTTCGAACATCGCAAGATGCCATCACGACGGTTCGTGCCGAGCTGCTGTTGGGCGCGGCACTGATCGAACAACAGCAGTGGGCAAAGGCCGCTCTCGCCTTCGAACGCGCAGAGCAACGAGCCCAGAACAGCACCGATGCCTTCATGCCTCGTCGCAGCACCTATCTAGCCGAAGCGCGTCTGAAGCGCGGCATCTGTCTTGTGCAGACAAGTCAGACGCGAAATGCCATCACGGCGTTGACGGATTTTCTTGGGAATCATCCGAATGACCCGCGCCGGGACGAGGCAACGTTCTGGCTGGCCGAGGCGATGTATCGATCGGATCTGTTGAAGAATGCGCAGGAGCTGTATGATGAGATCGTCAAGCGCTACACGGCAAGTCCTCGGCGGGAGGAGGCTCTCTATGGTCTTGCGTGGACATTCTTCCGTCGACGTGACTTTGATCGATCCACCGAAACATTCGGCGAACTGCTGAAGTCGTTTCCCTCATCGAAATATGCCGGCGAAGCGCTTGCTCGCCGGGGCGATGGCTTTTACATCGCTCGGCAGTACCGTGCGGCAGCCGACTCGTACGAAGAAGCTGCGCGGCTTGTGCCACGAAGTGACGAGGGACAGTACGCCGCGTTTCAGGTTGGACAGTCCAGGTATCGATCCGGTGATCTTGAAGGTGCCGCCCGCGCAATGCGAGCCTTTGTGCAACAGTATCCGTCGAGCGCTCTCGCCGATGATGCCCTGTACATGATCGGTTGGGTCGCCTTCCAACAGGAACGCTACGAGCCCGCCATTGCAGAGTTCTCTCGGATCATCGAGGCCTATCCATCGTCCGACCAAGCCGTCCGCGCCTTGTACACCATCGCCGACGCGCAGTATAACATGGGGCTGATCGACGCCTCGATGGATACCTATCGCCAAGTGATCAGTCGGTACCCTTCGCATCCGCTTGCCGGCGAAGCTGCCAGCGCCATGCAGATCGCGCTTCTTGGCATGGGACGCACCGATGACGCCCTTGCCGTGGCAGACACGTACATTCAGTCCAACCCAACATCCGCTGCTGCCGAGGTCTTCAGCTTCAGAAAGGCAGAGATCCTCTACACGGGCCGGAACTACAGCAATGCCGCCCTGGAACTTGAGGCATATCTGAAGAAGTATCCCGGCAGCACGCAGCAGGACGAGGCTATGTACCTGCTTGGCAAGACCTACCTGAGCATGGATGACCTTGCGCTTGCCAAACAGGCATTCGGCGACCTCGATCGCCGTTTCACGACAAGTCGGTTCCGAGCTGCTGCCAAGATGGACCTGGCAGAGTACTTCGAGAAGACGGCCAATGCTGTTTCGGCCGACTCTATCTATCAGATCGTTCTTTCGACGTTCTCCGAAGACACCGCCGTTGCGTCCCGTGCGGGGTTCGAACGTGCCACGATCCTGCGTATGCGCGGAGATACGCTGGCAGCAGCCCGCTTGTATGATTGGACGGCCCTGATGTATCCTACCTCGGAGTACGGCGAACAGGCGCGATTCCAGCTTGCCATGTACTATCGCGGAACCCGTCAGGTCGACTCCATGCGATTCCACCTGCAGGTGCTTGGAGCACGTGTCGACAATCCGATGCTTGCAGCCAATGCCCTGTATCTCATTGGCGAGTCGTACGTGCGCGAGTCGAACCACGCAGCCGCTGCGGCCGTGTTCGAGCGAGTCCGCAACGACTTTGCCGGCAACGAAGACTGGTACACGCTCTCCATGCTCGGTCTTGGCGAGTCCTACGAAGCATTACAGCGGACCAACGAGGCAAAGGACGTCTATCGGACGGTTGCAGCGCTGCGTCCTGACGATGACTACGGAAAGGCAGCGCAGGCTAGACTCAAGCGAATGGAGCGCCGCCGATGAAATACCTCGTCATCCTCCTGTTCTGCGCCTGTGGCTCGATACTCGGACAGCAGACGCCACCACCATCGCCCCCTAATCAGCCAATTGAGCTGCCTGAGTTCATTGTGACGGGTAAGGAGCGCGTGGACATTCCGGCCGGATCGAAAAGTTCACCTTCCAAGCCAGCATCATTGAAAGGGGCGCTGCTCGACTCGTTGAATGATCTCGAGAAGCAGCCGATGCCGACGATGTCGCCCGACCCATTGCTGCGTTTGCAGCGAACGGGGCTGTTCTATCCGGGGTATGCTACGGCGTCCTTTGGACAGTACCTTACCCCGGCCCTTTCCGGGGGGTACGTGACAACGATCGGGGGGTACAGGCTCGACGCACATGCCGACATCGAAGCCAGCGACGGCCATGTGACCAATGCCTCGTACTCCAAGATTGACGTGCGGGGGTTGAGTACCTATGTGGCACCGGAGAAGTTCCTGGTGTTTGGAGGTAGTACCACCGAGGCTGATCTACGGTATCGTCGGCGCGGATATCGACTCTTCGCCGTTGATTCCGCACCTGATCGATCCGTTGGCGATCTTTCGGCAAGCGTGTTCGTTGATGGTAAATACGAGGGATATCGCTTTCAGACGGGAGCTTCATGGTCGATGATCGAAATGTCAACGGCAGCCGTTTCGGCAACGGATAACGTACTGTCTGGTCATTTGGCCGTCGATAAGCGCTGGAAATCTATGGACCTCGGCGGACGCCTTGATGTGAACGTGCGTTCTTGGAATGAGCAGGACTATTCCTTTGTTGAAGGCTCGGTGTATGGCCGCTACTCCACAGACGTGTACCGGGTGCGGGGCAGTGCGGGCATTCAGTCGGCTGCTGCAACGCGAGACGTGACATATGGTGGTCTACTCTTACAGGGTGTAATTGACTGGTTCGTGAATCCCACCGTAACCGTAACAGGATCTGTACGGTCAGGACTTCGGCCCTACACGTTGCGACAGCTTCTGGACGAGAATCCATACATCACTGATACATCGCTGGTGGTCGACGTCGCCTATGATATCGTTGATCTCCAAGGGGGAGTCGTTGTGCATCCCCATGTCAGACTCACGGCCACGGCATCGCTTCGCGTACAACAGCGTGACCGACATCCCATCTGGACGGATGCCGGTGGTGGACTCTTCAACGCCTCGTATCACCGCGTGACAATGCTACGTCTACCGGCACAACTTCGCTGGATTGTGACGGGAGCCGACGTCCTGACAGCAGACATTGAGTTCGTATCCGCAACGGTAGGTGAGTTTGATGTGATGCCGTATCAGCCATCGATACGCGCGGCCATTATCAGCGATCGCACATGGTCGCCAACGATTGCCTCGACAGTACGTTTGACGTACGTGGGTGATCGTTGGGCCGACCTCGCAAACACCGTCAACCTTACGGGATACCTCGACCTTCATGCGTCCGTTCGATACAACATCACACCGGTCTGGCAGGCAGCGGTCGAAGCAAGGAACATCCTCGGCAGTGATATCATGCTGTGGAATGGCTACATTGAGCGAGGTCTGTTTGTCAATGCCAGTGTACTCTGGAGGTTCTGATGTCCGATCAATCAAAGCGTACCTGGGAGGGCGCCGGATTCGATGATGCCGATGACGGATTCATGAAGAACGAGGAGGCGTCGGGAACACCCAAACGCGTCGTCGTGCCGCCGAGCCCGCAGTCGCGTCCGCCGGCTCCTCCGTCACGCAGCAGGTCTGCGGGAACGTCTGCCATCATCGTCGTCATGGTCATCCTCATCCTTGGCCTTGGTGGCGTCATCCTGTGGCGAACGTTCCTAGATATTGATCCAACCGATCCCGATCGTCCTGTTGCAAGTCAGACACCCGCTCCGGACCGCGAGGTATCGACGAAGCTTGATTCCGGAATTGTGGTGCGCACGGAAGGAGGAAATCACGCATCAGCGAACGGCAGTGCTACGTCAACTGAATTCCAGCAACAAGACGCTGCTGCTGCTGCACGTGCTTCGTCATCGACGAAACAACAAACGCGACCAGTAGAAGCTACACAAGTTGAGAAATCGACCTCGGCGATGCCGGCTGATGTTGCCGTGGCGGCGGCGCCGGTTACGACGAAGGTTCCTTCTCGATCAGAGAAAGCGTTAGAATCGACGTCAAGACCAGAATCTAAAGGCAAGGCGGAACCTGCTAGGGCGGAGCCTGCACCCAAGACCGAGCCTGTGCCCAAGGAAGAACCTGTGTTGAAGACCGTGTCTGCTCCCAAAGGCATGCCGGCATCGGCAAAAGCCGCGTCTGCCACCACGGCGATGATGGCCGTCACGCCGGCTCCCAAAGGGACGCCCGTTTACGTTGTGCAAGTGTTTGCAAGCCCAGATCGACAAGATGCCGAGGAATGGCTTCAGCTCTTGCGGTCACGACGGGTGCAGGACGCCATGATCACCGAGCAGCGTGTAAAAGGGGAGACGTGGTACCGGGTACGCTTTGGTCAGTTCAATAAGCGTCAAGACGCTGAGCATGCTGCCTTGAAGGTAGGCGTAGCACAACCTTGGATCGCAAGAGTCAAGTGATATCGCGCGACCATACGGCAAGCAAGGTTGATATCCAGCTTGTTTGGAATCCTAACGCGATCAAAGGTTTTTTGATCGCCTGCGGAGTTCTAGTCTTGGCAGTTGTCATGTCTACATGCTCTCGCATCGCCCCACCGGAGAGGATTGCATTGAAGCAGACCGTTCCCGTTACGTTGCTGGTCTTTGGCGAGGGCGACGGCACAGGATTGCGGAAAGGGAATCTGCAGCAGGAAGGTGTGGCGCAACGCGGACAGGAATCGCGTAATCCGCTTGACGATGCGTCGACAGCAGCAAGTTCCAAAACAAATGCTGCAACCGTAAAGGATCCTACCCAGACGGCAAACCTCGTTCCGACGTCGGATGTCGGCAAGCGTGGAAAGGAAAAGGATGACGCGGAAGCAGCCGAGTTTACGATCGGACGAAAGGACGGGGACGACCTTGGAACCGGCATCGGTTGGGCTGGTGCAGGAAAGGGGAAGGGTACCGGCTACGGCGACATTGACTGGGGAGGTGGCGGTAATCGTGTGGTTCTGACGAAAGTTCTGCCTTCATTCCCGTCGGGCACGCTGAATACGCAGGTCAAGATCAAGTTCAGGGTGTTGGCCGACGGCAAGGTCAGCATGGCCTGGCCCGTGCGCAGGGGCGGTAACCCGGCCGTTGATCAGGCTGCCGTACAGGCAATGATGCAATGGCGATTCAACCCGCTTGCAGCTGGTTCTGATATGGAAGGAACGATCACCTTTGTGTTCCGGAACTCATGAGTGCTGTGTGGTAAACATGGACCCCTTGTCTCTGCTTTCATCCATGGATTCGGCAACGTCGACCGTGCTGGTCGCCCTTGCTGTTATGATGCTTCTTGCGCTCCTGCGTCGACTTGTCAAACTCGCGATCTTGGTTGCATTGCTGCTCGTTGCCATCTTTGTGGTGCAAGCCGTTCTTACGTCATCACCATAACACCACTTTCCAGAACCCGCCCACACACATGGCATACTCCATTGGCATCATCGGAACGGGATACGTCGGCCTCGTAACAGGCACGTGTCTTGCAGAAACCGGCAACAGCGTGCTGTGTATCGACGTGGACCCGGAAAAGGTCGAACGCTTGCGGGCAGGCGAAGTGCCCATCTACGAGCCGGGACTGGGACATCTGCTTGAACGCAATATCCGTGAACAACGCATCCGCTTCTCGACCGACGTCGTCGAGGCAGTACGCGATTGTATGATCCTGATGTTGTGTCTGCCGACGCCGCCGGACGAGGACGGATCGGCAGACCTGTCGTACGTGCTTGCTGCAAGCTCGCGCATCGCAACGCTGCTGAACGAACTTGACGTCAACGACCGACGGATCATCATCAATAAGAGCACGGTACCTGTTGGAACGACTGCCGCCATCGATCGCACAATGCGTGATATCGCACCGGATCGACAATTCGACGTTGTGTCCAATCCCGAATTCCTAAGTGAGGGCTTCGCCGTCGAAGATTTCATGAAGCCAGATCGTGTGATCGTTGGTACGACAAGTCCGTACGCAGCCGAGATTCTTCGGGACCTGTACGAGCCATTTGTCAGGGAAGGTAATCCGGTATTGATCTTTGACGAAAAGAGTGCCGAGGTGGCCAAGTACGCAGCGAATGCGTTTCTCGCCACAAAGATTTCCTTCATGAACGATCTCTCGGAGTATTGCGAGGCCGTCGGCGCCAATATTGAGCTTGTACGGATCGGCATGGGACCTGATCCACGAATTGGAAAGATGTTCCTTTTTGCCGGTGTTGGCTATGGCGGTTCATGCTTCCCGAAAGACGTCAAGGCCATCGCACATGCTGCGAGATTGGCCGGAACGCCGCTGGAGATTGTCGAGGCAACGCAGGACGTCAATCACCGCCAGGTTCATCGATTTGTTGACCGCATCATTGCACGATTCGATGGCCATGTGGCAGGCCGCGTGTTTGCTGTTTGGGGACTGGCCTTCAAGCCAGATACCGACGACGTGCGCGAAGCCCCGTCATTCGTCGTGATAGATCGCCTGTTGCAGCTTGGTGCCACCGTGCAGGCATACGATCCCGAGGCCATGCTGACGAGTCGTCGCGTTCTTGGAGATCGGATCACGTATGCAACATCGGCCAACGAGGCTGCACGCAATGCCGATGCACTCGTGGTTGTGACCGAATGGGGCGAATTCCGGAAACCGAACTGGAGGATTCTAAAAGAACGGCTTTTGCGACCATTGGTGTTTGATGGTCGAAACATTTACGAACTTGATGACATGCTGGCAGAGGGTATTGAGTACCACTCGGTTGGACGACCGTCGGTCGGAGCTATCTCACTCGACTGACGTGCGAGTTGCTCGTCGAGTGACACGACGGCCCGTCATCGAATTGAACATTCGCATCTGCCGACGTGTCCGCCACCAACGAAGAAGCTTCAGCCAGAGCATCCGTAGCAGCCTTGCTGTCGAGAATCGCGTTGAGCTCATCGAACCCGTGAGCATATGCCGCAGCTGCATCCTCTCCAAGTCACTGATGGACATATCCTCGGCCTGCGTCGTCGACTGATCAAGAATGTGTTCAAGCATTGATTCAAGCTGCTCGGCCTTGGCCTTGAATCGCTGGGCATCAATCTTGTTGTACTGCATCAGCAGGATCAGGTGGTCATACAGAAGCGCTGCCCGTTTGATGTCCTCCAGCTGATGTTCGCTCCGCAGCGCTTCGATCAATGCTTCGGCCAATTCCTCAATGTCGCGGACGGTCTCTTCCGGGAACGAGAACATTTCGCGGGGATCAATGTCGTTGATGTTCACGTACACACGGCTCAGTTCGCCGATCTCGAGACCATAGTGCTCCGATACAAACGTGCCGATGCGACTTGTGTAATGATCGATCTGCCGCTGGATCAATCCAAGCTGTCCTCGAAGCTGTTCCTGCCGCATCCTGCCCGAGGCCGCTCCAACCTGTCCCTCAAGATCTCGCTTCTGCTGAAAGAGCTGCCGTAACCTGACGGCATCTTCGGACGTGGACTGATAGATCTGATCTTCAATCGTCTTGGAATCAACCACCATGCGTGAATCGCCGATCTTGACTGTGTTCACCGTGATGGTTGTACCCATTGCTGACCGAAGCGACTCCAGATCGATATGCGCAACACCGTCTGTGATCACAAGGATTTGTGCATGGCTGAGTTGACTTTCATGCGAGATATCGTCGATTGCCGTTGACAGTGCCTTCTGCATCGATGTGCCGTTACCAAGCGCGTTGAGATGCATGAGATGGCTGATCAGACGGTCGTACGATGGAAGATCTCGAGCAGTGATCAGCGGCCCAATGTTGACATCGAACGTCCTGAAAAAGATCGTGCCAAGCTCCCGACGGTTTTGCTGCAGGAAGACGTAGGCGATGGCCTTTGCAAGATGAATGCGATAGTGCTGCCGCATCGAACTTGACGTGTCGAACAGAATGTAGACCTTCTGTTTGCGATCGTCAGGAGCGAACTCGTCGGAATCCGTCTGGTACCGAAAGTTCTTCGGAGAACGTGGTCGCGGCATCCAGAGCGAACGCTCGGCAAGACGCTGCATGAAGACCTGCTCCGGTAGCAGAAACTGATAAGGATAGATGTGCCGCACCTCGGTGACACTCTGTATCAGGTCTGCCTCGTACTCCTTTACCTCGGAAACATTCGGGACCAGCACGTGTTCCAATGAGCGCTCGCTGTCTGTCGGAGCGTTCAGCGTAAGGATCGGCGCAATGCCACGCGCGACAGGATGCTCGAGATCTTCCAGGATCCGCGCGATATCGAAAATCAGCGTGAACTCGTCAGGCAGATGTTCCTCGACGGTATCGAAGAAGCCGAAATGCTCCATCCGAGTAAAGAACTCCGACGTCTCGATCACGCTGCGCGACATGCGGTCAGACCCTGTTCAGCTCGCGCTCAACGGCGATGAGCGTCTGCTGGAGCTTGCGTTCGACAGAGTGTTTCAACTCGCGGACCTCGTCGCAGACCGGGATGAAATCCGTCAGGAATTGCTCGAGGAGCTTCTTGTTGTGGTCGGCCGTCTGTTCCTGCCCGAACTTCTCTTTGATCCATTCAACGAAGTTCCGACGCACCGTCGTCGTCGCAAACGTGTGTAACGGCTGCTTCATGAGTGTCGGCTGTTGGCGCAGGTCCTCGAGAAGCTCCGAAAAGTCCAAGAGAATCGTGACCTGGTCGAATCCACGTGAGGCCGTCAGCGAATTGTAAACAGTTTGATATGCCTTCTTGAACGTAGCGATCTCGTCCGGCAGGCCAACAGAGGCGAAGATGAAGTACAGTCGGCTGACGTCGTCGTGGATGACCTCGCTGCGCCCCTTCAATAGGGCAAGTGCACGGAGCAGGTCAAGTGCTTTGGCCTGCGTACGTGGCGAGATGTAAAAATCCTGAGCGCTTCCGCTCTTGACGGCGTCATGCAAGGCTCTGTTTCGCAGGTATTCATAGTGGCGGATGACCACGTTGGTGAAGTAGAGTACTTCGGACGATACACGGATGTCATTCCCCTCATCTCGTCCCGTGATGATCGCATGCATGTGCTGCAACTCAGCGAACGAGATCTTCTTGGGAGCAGGAATCGTACGCCCTCCGTGTTCCAGGTACTGCTGCGAGATCCGATACTGGATGAACGGATCCTTGTCTGGCAGGATCACGGCCTTGAACAAGAACCGGTCAAGGAGTGCCTCGGTCACCTCCGACACACGCAAGTAGTTCGTAGCCGCGATCACGGTATGTAGTCGAGAGGGCACGTTCTGGACACCACGGATCAAACGACGTTCGTTCAACAGCGACAAGAGCGCGCGTAGCGTAAAATCGTTGGCATCAAAGATCTCGTCGATGAAGCCGAACTCACTCTCGACCAACGATCCTTCGGTGTTGTGTATGATCCTGCCGCTCTTGAGCTGCTCAAGGTCCAAGCCGCCGAAGTAGGTATCGGGTTGTTGTTCCTTCGAGGCCTGCACCCGGAACAGCATTGCCCCTTCAAACATGGCAAAGATCTGCTCGGCAAGCAGTGACTTGCCCACACCTGTACGACTTTGTAACAGCAGGTGCTCGGCCGTGAGCAGCGCGCAGATGGCCTGCTCGATCACTTCCTCGCGGTTGATGACACGCTGTCCGATAAATGCCGCAGCTTCTTTCAGATCTCTCGAGATCGCCTCGATGGAGTGATGTCCCGTCGCCGTAGCCATGATCGCCCTTGCTGTGAATCGTTGCCTGAAAATAGCAAACAAGGCATCATTGCCTGTTCGAATCCGGAAGCGGTAAAGGGGCAGGGATCAACACGATGCGTTCTACCCAGGGCAGCCGCGAAAGACAAGGCAGCATCTTCGAGGGCACGGCGTATTCAGCGGTGACGGAATCGACGTCGATGGAACCCAGCGTCAAACCGCAGGTACGCACCGATGCAGATCGCTCCGCAGCTGTCATTGGCGAACCCGTGATGCTGATCGCGACAATCGTGTCGATAGCGGCGGCCTCGTAGCGATCCACAATCTCCAGCAGATCATTGGAACATCGCTCCCGCAGGAAGGTTGATGGCGTGGCACATGACGCTAGACCGATCAGGCACAGTAGTGCCAGACGCCGGCAGATGGTATCAGTGATTGGTAGCACGTCCAAATGTACGATAGCGGCTAAATTTGAGCGCATGGATAGGAATCTGTCAACAGATGACGTCTCGGCGTCCAATGGGTCAAGCATCGTCGCCAGGATGCCCACCTCGCCCGGCGTGTACATGCACAAGGACGCTTCGGGCAAGATCATCTATGTGGGCAAGGCGAAAAACCTGCGAAACCGCGTCAAGACATACTTCCAGCAGCAGCGTCCGGTAAACGCCAAGACGCGCGCGCTGATGGAGCGGATCGCAGACGTCGAAGTGATCGTCACGGACACCGAGGCAGAAGCGTTGATCCTTGAGAACACGCTGATCAAGGAGCACCGTCCGAAGTACAACATTCTGTTACGAGACGACAAGTCATATCCCTACATCCGCATCACAAAGGAAGAGTATCCGCGCATCTTCAAAACGCGGACCGTGATACGGGATGGCAGCAAGTATTTCGGGCCGTATACCGACGGAACCTACCTGTACTATCTGCTGAAAACATTACGTGCCATCTTCCCGCTGCGATCATGTGATCTACCATTGACCGATGCGACCATTGCTGCCGGAAAATGGAAGGTCTGCTTGGACTATCACATCAAAAAATGCGAAGGTCCCTGCGAAGGGTTGGTGTCGCGCGATCGCTACGGCGACTACATCCGTCAGGCGCAGCAGATCCTGAATGGCCGGACGCGTGACCTTGAGCGACAGCTTGAGGAACGCATGCACGAGCTTGCCGACGAACTGCGTTTCGAGGATGCCGCAATTGTACGGCAGCGTTTGGTGAAGCTCCGTGAGTACACATCCAAGCAGAAGGTGACCTCGGCCGACGACATCGACCGCGACGTCTTCGCTCTTGCCCGCATCGGGTCGACTGCATGTACCATCGTGTTTACGATACGTGACGGTAAGCTTACCGGTAAGCGTCATTTCATTGTGCAGGCTGGCGATGAAACGACCGATGCCGAACTCGTTGCCACGACGTTGCAACGCTGGTACATCGAGGGTGACATCGTGCCCGATGAGATCCTGCTGCCCTGCGAAGTGGATGACATCGATATGATCGAGGAATTTCTGCGTGCGAAGCGTGGTCGCTCGGTCGACGTCGTCGTTCCCAAGATCGGCGACAAACGAAAACTCCTGGCAATGGCAGAGCAGAATGCCGACATGCTGGTGCGCGAAGTCATCCTGCAGCAGGCGCAGAAGGATCAATCGATGCCACGTGCGGTGCTCGACCTGCAGCGTGATCTCCGCATGAAGGCGATGCCCCGACGGATCGAGTGTTTCGACAACTCCCACATGCATGGGACTGATTACGTATCGTCGATGGTGGTCTTTGTTGACGGACGCCCAAAGAAAAGCGACTACCGTCGGTACAAACTCCGCAGTGTCGAAGGCAACGATGACTTCGAGGCGATGAAGGAGGTCATGACGCGACGCTATGGTCCTACGGCAGACGCTGACGCACCAAAGCCCGACTTGATCGTCATCGACGGTGGTAAGGGGCAATTGTCACATGCCATGGAGATCCTGCGAGAACTTGGAGTGGCCAAGACCACAACGGTCATTGGTCTTGCGAAGCGCCTCGAAGAGGTCTTCCTGCCCGGCGTCGCCGATTCGTTGTATCTGCCAAAGACGTCATCCAGTTTGCGCCTGCTGCAACAGGCGCGCGACGAAGCGCATCGTTTTGCGATTTCGTTTCACAGATCGCTGCGGAGCAAGCGAACGCTACGCACAGAGCTCACGGATATCGATGGCGTGGGCCCGGCTACGGCCACAAAGCTTCTGCGCACGCTTGGCAGTGTCGATGCCGTGCGTTTGGCGCCGATGGAACGTCTTGTCGAGGTTGTTGGCAGCGTCGCGGCCGGCAGAGTCTGGCGTCACTATCATGAACCCGCTCTCCCGGACCACGAGGCTGACGGCGCATGAGCACGCCGTCGATCGTATCCATCCTGCGGCATCAGCTTACCTTGCTGGCCCAAAGGTCGTGGTCTTCCTATGCCGTGCCGGGCATCTGGCTGGGTACGTCTGGCCGACAGGTATTCTCATCGCCCCCTGCCTATCACCTTCTACAACTGCAGGAGATCGAGCGGCTGGCAGAGCAGCGGGGGTACGATGCTCGGCAACAGTGTGCAGGGCTCACGTACAATGCCTTGGTCCGACATGCAGTGGCCTATGATCATGGCCCGTCGGCCGACGCCGAGGGCTGGTCGACGCAGGGGACGATCCTGAAGATGTGCTCGCTGCTGCCGTATCTGTCACGTCTGGGCGTGGATACGATCGTTCTGCTGCCCATCTGTGACCGCGGCGTCATTGGCCGGAAGGGCAATCTTGGATCGCCCTATGCGGTGCGACATCCGTTTCGTCTTGATCATGAGCTGGTAGAGCCGGCACTGGCTATGTCGGCCGATGACGTGTTCAGGGCATTTGTAGCGGCTGCCCACATGCTGGGCATCCGTGTGGTGGTCGAAATGGTACTGCGCACGGCAAGTATCGACAGCGACCTTGCGCATGCTCATCGGGAGTGGTTCTACTGGGTTGATGAGGATGTCGTCCGCACCGGAAGCTTCACTGCGCCCAAACTTTCTGCGGCAGCACTTGCAACGGCGAAACGGTTGGTTGCGGCGGGCACGACGGATGATCTGCCTGCACCACCGGCATCATATCGCAAGAAGTTTGCCGGCGTCCCCAGAGTGATCGCGAAAGATGATCATGGTTGGCTTGGCATCGGGGCCCAAGGCGAGCGGCTTCGCATACCAGGTGCCTTTGCCGATTGGCCACCGGATGACCCTCAGCCGGCATGGCAGGACGTAACATACCTGCGCATGCATGACCATCCCGACTTCGGATACATGGCGTATGATACTATCCGGTATTACAATGGTGTCCTTGACCAGCCGGCATATCGCATGCATGGCTTGTGGAACCTTACGGCCGGCGTCATCCCGCATTTCAAACGGTTGTTCGATATCGATGGGGCGATGATCGACATGGGACATGCCCTGCCCAAGATGCTGCAACGTCGAGTGGTATCCGAAGCACGGACGATCGACCCTGACTTCATCTTTCTGGAGGAGAACTTTCGGCTCGACGCTGCCAGCGTTCAAGCTGGATATGATGGTGTGGTCGGCTACGTGCCTATGACGGCGCACATCGTTGATGAGCTGCGCAAGCTTGTACGTCGCATCGCTGACGGCGATGTCCCGATCAGGTATTTCGCGTCGCCCGAGACACACAACACGCCGCGTGCGGCATCCCGACGCGGTGGTGTGCAATACGCCCTTGCTTCCTGGGGTTTTCTGCGGTGTCTTCCAAAGGGCATGCCGTTCCTGCATGCAGGCATGGAACTCGGCGAGCAGGCGCCCGTGAATACGGGCCTAGGCTTCAGCAAGGCAGAGCAGCAACGGTGGACGGAAGACAAGTTGCCGTTGTTCTCATCGGCACAACTGCCATGGGATGATGCCGAGACAGTTGTGGCATCCTTTCAACGATTGGAACATGCCATCACGACGGCGCATTGGTTTCGACTGTTCCGCGACGACGACATCATTATTCCACTTGACGTTGACCATCCGTCGTTGGTCGCATTCATTCGGTACGGTCCGTCGTCGTCGGTCGGCGTCATCGTGGCAATCAACATGTCGGACGAAGCCGCCACCTGTGTTGCCAAGCTGCCATCATCACTACGCAACATCGTGACCGCTGCAAACAGAGAAGTGCAGAGCAGGCCCGGTGGGGCTCTGCGCTTGTCGTTGCAGCCATGGCAGTGTGTTCACACGGCGTTCTATATCCCACCGTCGCCCTAAGTATTGCTCGATCATATCTCGGCGTGAGCCGTCATCACGCCGGGCGGCCACGCATGAAGATCGCCCGCAGGCGAAGCATGGTGGTAACGATGATGAGTGTTGGTGTAACGTTACGATGCACGTTCCTGACTGCTTCGTCGATGGTGCCAAAC
>VFFB01000036.1 GCA_018882585.1 Candidatus Kapaibacterium sp. | reverse complement strand
GCTCAAGCCCTATCCGCACGTGACGGCAACCCTGATGCAGCTCAATCGTGCAGGCATCAAGCTGGCCGTCCTGAGCGATGCGCCTGCTCGCGAGGCGTGGCTGCGGCTGTGCTTCATCAACTTCCACCATTTCTTCGACGTGGTGGTGACCTTCGACGACACCGGCGAGCGCAAACCCTCGCCCAAGCCCTTCCAAACGGCGCTTGCGCGTCTTGGCATTGCCCCCACCCAAGCCATCATGGTTGGTGACTGGGCAGAACGCGATATGGTTGGCGCTCGGAACGTGGGCATGCGTACGGCATTTGCTGCCTATGGGGATTCGTTCGGTGGACAGGACACGACGGCCGCCGATCATATCCTGACTGACATCAAACAGCTTTTAGACATCGTCACTCCGCCTGCTTCCGCATGATCCTCCCGATCTATACCTACAATCACCCGGTCCTGAAAGAGAAGACCTCCCGCATCGCCGACATGTCCGACGAACTGCGTCAATTCATCGACAGCATGTTTGTCACCATGCGACATGCCCGTGGTATTGGGCTGGCTGCAAATCAGGTCGGCAAAGGTCTGTCACTGACCGTCATCGATATCTCCGACATGGATGATGAAGGGGGCAGCGAGCCACCGTTGGTGCTGATCAACCCGGTGATCGAGGCGTATTCCGACGAAGAGGACGAGTTCGAGGAGGGCTGTCTGTCCTTGCCTGATTTCCGCGATATCGTCGTGCGTCCATCGGCCATCCAGGTGCGATTCCTTGACGGCGACATGAAGGAACATGTCCGCGAGGTCGACGGTCTGATGGCACGCGTGATGCAGCACGAGATCGACCACCTGAATGGCATCTACTTTTTCGAGCGACTCTCGCCCATCCGAAAGACGCTGTCCTCGGGCAAACTCAAGCGGATCGCTCGTGGTGATATCGAGCCCGAGTACGAGATCTTCCGCGGGTAGTCGATACCGTTCGTTTGTGTGTTTGTGCCGAACTTTGCGGCATGAAGAACTACATCAACGGACAATGGGTGCCGTCCGCCACGGGCCGCACGTTCAGCAACATCAACCCAGCCGATAATCGGGACGTCATCGGACTCTTCCCGGAGTCATCGGCCGAAGACGTGGCCGCAGCCGCACATGCCGCAGCCGAAGCGTACACGTCATGGCGATTGGTTCCTGCGCCAAAGCGCGGTGATATTCTGCGTCGCGCCGGCGACATCTTCGCGCGTCGGATGGACGAACTGTCGCGCATCATGACACGCGAGATGGGAAAGACCTTGGTGGAGACGCGTGGCGACATCCAGGAAGCGATCGACACTGCCTACTATGCTGCAACTGAGGGTCGTCGGTTATTCGGCATCAACACGCCCTCGGAACTCGCGAACAAGATGAACCTGTCATTCCGCATGCCCGTCGGCGTCTGCGGCATCATCACTGCATGGAACTTCCCCATCGCCGTTCCGTCGTGGAAGATCCTGCCGGCGCTTGTCTGCGGTAACACCGTCGTCTTCAAGCCGAGTGAGGACTCGCCGCACAGCGCCAACATCTTTGCCGAGATCCTGGAAGAAGCCGGGTTGCCTCCGGGCGTCTTCAACGTGGTACACGGAGCGGCCGAATGCGGTGCAGCAATCGTCGAGCACCCCGATATCAAGGTTGTCGGCTTCACCGGTTCGACGACCACCGGCAAGGCCATCGCCGCGCGCTGCGGTGAGCTCAACAAGAAGGTTTCGCTGGAAATGGGCGGCAAGAACGCCCAGGTCGTCATGCCCGATGCCGACATGGACCTTGCCCTGAATGGCGTGCTGTGGGGCGCGTTCGGCACCACCGGACAACGTTGTACGGCAACGTCACGACTCATCCTGCACCGCGATATTCACGACGCATTTGTAGCGCGTCTTATCGACGCAGCCTCTGCGCTCAAGCTTGGCAATGGCCTCACCGACAGCACGGCCCAGGTCGGCCCCGTCATCAACGGCAAGCAGCTCGACAAGATCCTTGGCTATATCGACATCGGCAAGGCCGAAGCCACATGCGTCCTTGGCGGCGAGCGTGCCACCGAATGCGACCTCGAGCACGGCACGTTCGTCAAGCCGACCATCTTTACCAACGTCGATCGCTCACACCGAATATTCCGCGAAGAGATCTTTGGCCCTGTTCTAAGCGTCTCCACCTGTGACTCCTTCGAGCATGGCATCGAGCTTGCCAACGACTGCGCCTACGGGCTGTCGTCGTCGGTCTACACCCGCGACGTCACCGCAGCCTTCCGCGCCATGCGTGATGTCGAGGCTGGCATCACCTACATCAACGCTCCAACCATCGGCGCCGAGGCTCATATGCCCTTCGGCGGCATCAAGGGAACTGGCAACGGCCACCGCGAAGGCGGATGGACGGTGTTTGACATCTTCACCGAGTGGAAGAGCGTGTACGTCGACTACAGCGGCACCCTGCAGCGCGCTCAGATCGACAACTACTGATCGACACCGTACATAGCTGTATTGCGCGGCGCCCTGAACGAAATGCCTCGCTGTTTCGTTATAGGGCGCCATGCGTAAAGAGGTTCTTGTCATTGGAGTGCTGCTCTGCTCGATCGCAACGGCGTGGTCTCAGACGGGTACCGTTGCCGGACGTGTGCGTACGCCGGATGGTGAGCCGCTTGTAGGGGCAACCGTACGTGCGCGCGGGACGCAGCGTGGCGCTGTCGCCTCGGCAAATGGTAGCTACCTTATCACGAACGTTCCCGTCGGGTCCAGGACGCTTGATGCCACGCTTGTCGGCTTCCGGCCGTCAGAGGCATCGGTGACCGTGCGCAACGGTGATACCGTGCGCATTGACATCGAGATGCGTGCCGATGCCGTGCAGACGTCGGACGTCGTCGTCGTCGGCTCGCGCCGTCAACCACAAACCGACACACGTCCGAGTGTGCAGACCGTGACCGCACGCGAGGCAAAGTTCCGCGCCGGCGCTGCCGAAGATGTGTTTCGCTCGCTGCAGGGCCTGCCCGGTGTTACCGCCCCAAGCGACTTTTCGTCGCAGCTTGTTGTACGCGGTAGTGGCCCCGACCAGAATCTGATCCTGATGGATGGCATCGAGCTGTTCAATCCATATCGCCTGTATGGGTTCATCTCGATGTTCAACCCGGAAACGGTGAACACCATTCAGCTCATGACTGGCGGCTTCCCTGCCCCCTACTCTGACCGCCTTTCGGCCGTGCTTGATGTGACCAACCGCGATGGAGATCCGAACAAGTTTCCCGTCGGTGGTAAACTGAACATGAGCGTCACGAATGCGAACCTCGTGATCGAAGGACCGATCGGCTTCTGGGGCGGGTCGTACATCGTGTCCGGACGCCGTACATACTACGACCTGATCGCCGGGCCGATCGCAAAGGCAACCGGTGCCGTCGAGGGTGACGTTGCCCTTCCGAACTTCGGCGATATTCAGGCACGGATCACGCTCAAGCCAGCACCCGGACATCGACTGATCCTGAACGGCATCACCTCGCGCGACAACACCGAGTTCCAAAGCGGTACCAACCGGGACCGTCCGGACAGCATCAATCTTGTCGACAAGTCGAACAACGAAGTTCTTGGCTTCACGTGGGCATGGACGCCCAATCCTTCCTTCACCTCTCGCATCGTAACCTCGTGGTACCGTAACAGCGGCGCCAATGATTTTGGGGGGCAAGGCGGAAGCCAACGTCTTGCCGGGGGCGAGGTGACGCAAGAGGAGTTCACTCGACTGCAAGACTCACTTCGTCGTGAAGGCGTCGAAGTCCCGACGCTGTTCAGCATCAACGGCTCCTCGAATTTCGATTTTACCAAACGCTCCATCCGTGCCGACCAACTTTGGAACATCAATAAAATCCACCATCTCGAATGGGGTTTTATCGTCGACGATATCACAACCGGCGTAGGATTTGAGATCGACCTAGACCCGCGACTTCGCGCCCTAGCAGCAGGCAATCCGCGTGCGGTGCAGTTTCCGGACGAGTTCCGTGCCGAGATCTCATTTCTGCGCACGGGAGCATGGCTGCAGGACAACATCCGCGTCACCGACGCATTGACGGTGCAGCCAGGACTGCGACACGACTACTTTGCCTTCATCGGACGTCAATACCTGTCGCCGCGCATCAGCGCATCACTTGCGATCGATGCAATCTCTACGCTACGTGGAGCATTCGGCGTCTACTATCAGTCACCCGGCTACGAAAAGCTCTTCGACCGACAGGTGTTTCTCGATCTGACGGATCCGTCAATCAGCAGTCTGCGTGCCGAGCGCGCGATGCATTACGTCCTGGGTTATGAACGGATGGTGACCGACGAATGGCAGCTCAAGACGGAAGCATATGTCAAGACGTTCAGCGATCTGATTCTTCAACAGGTGGTGCAGGGGACACAATACGTTGTTGAACGTGTCCCCGATACGGACATCAACACACGCGAGGGATGGACGGCACCGATCGCCATGCAAGGCGACTCTCTCACGGCGCGCCCTGTGAACAGCGCCACCGGTCTGTCCTACGGTTTCGAGGTCATGCTGCAAAAGGTTGCCAACGTTGGTCCCAACTCGCTCTACGGATGGGTATCCTATGCTCTATCCTGGGCCGAGCGGTATCGCGACGGCCTGGTGATTCCTTTCAACTTCGACCGGCGTCACTCCTTCAACGTCGTGGGCGGCTGGAAGGCCTACGATTGGCTTGATATCAGCGTCACCTTCACGTACGGCAGCGGCTTTCCTTGGACGGATGCCGTTGGCATCGAGCCGCGCGTCGTTATCCGCGAAGATGCCCAGACAGGCGAGAAACGCCCCGAACTTGATGTCGACTGGCGCGGCGTTGTCTTTGCCGTCGACCGTGGCGGACTCGAGAACCTCAATCAGGCACGGCTGCCGGACTATCACCGCCTTGACGTGCGCGGCACGACGTATGCCAAGTGGTGGGGCCTTGACTGGTCGTTCTATCTCGACATCGTGAACGTCTACAACCGCCGCAACATCATCGCACGCAACTGGCGCGTCGATCGCGAAACGCTCCAACTTGAGATGCGCGAAACAGCCATGTTGCCCATTCTGCCAACGATAGGCTTCAGCGTCGCCTGGTGATCATCATACGAGGAGTATCTTAGGCCTATGGCTTCGGTACTTCTTTCCATCCTGCTTGCCATGAGCATCCCATCTGCGCCGGCAGTACCGGCCTGTACCGACACCGTCATGGTCCGTCTTCTTGACGTCGTCCCCGACCTGCACGTCGACGTGCGCTATGCCACGACGAACAACTTCACCAAACGTGTGCTGTATCCGCACGATACATTGTGGGCACGAGCATGCATGGCAACAGCCCTGGCACATGCACAGCGTTTGGCCGCAGAGCAAGGCTACAAGCTCAAGGTGTTTGATGCATATCGACCACTCTCTGTCCAGCGTCTGATGTGGTCCATCCTTCCCGACGAACGTTACGTGGCCGATCCTGCCAAGGGGTCACGTCACAACCGAGGGATGGCCGTCGACTGTACCCTCCTTGATGGCTATGGGCATGAGCTGGATATGGGAACACCGTATGACGACTTCAGCGAACGTGCGTGGACAACGTATGCGGATCTTCCCACCGGTGTGTGTGCCAACCGAAAGCTGTTGCAGTCCATCATGCACGAAGCTGGCTTCGACGTGCTGCCAACGGAGTGGTGGCACTTCGACTGTCGTGGGTGGGAGCAGATGGGCATCCTCAACGAGTAACGTCGTCGGCAACCGTCACTCAGCGTAGGCCAGACGTGCCGTAAAGTGTCGCAGGAACGGTGCCTCATACGTCAGCTTCATGCCGCGCAGCGCGTCACGGTTCTTATAGACGTCAACAATGATCTCGATGCAGTAGTCAATATGCGACTGTGTATACACACGCCTTGGTATCGCCAGCCGCACAAGCTCCATCGGTGGTGCCACGTGGATGCCATGCGCATCCGTCGTGCCGAACATCAGTGAGCCGATCTCGACACCTCGGATACCACCTTCCACATACAGCGCACAGGCAATCGCCTGACCCGGAAACTGCGAAGGGGCAATGTGTGGCGCGAAGCGCGACGCATCGAGGTAGACGGCGTGACCGCCGGTCGGCTCAAGAATTGGCACACCATGAGCACGCAGATGATCGCCGAAGTATTCAACGCTTCGCAGTCGGTAGGTCAGATACGCCTCGTCAAGCACTTCGTCAAGGCCCTGAGCCATTGCCTCAAGGTCGCGTCTGGCAAGGCCTCCATACGTCGGGAATCCCTCGGTCACGATCAGCACCGTACGCGCCTTTTCGGCAAGGACGCTATCGTGCATGGCAAGGAATCCGCCGGTGTTCACCATGCCGTCCTTCTTCGCGCTCATCGTGGCACCATCGGCAAGGGCGAACATCTCCTGCACGATCGATCGGACCGATCTGTCGGCATATCCGGGCTCGCGCATCTTGATGAACATCGCATTCTCGGCGAAGCGGCATGCATCAATGAAGAACGGAATGCCATACATGGTGCAGACGGCACGCACAGCTTTCATGTTCGCCATCGATACCGGCTGGCCTCCGCCCGAGTTATTCGTCACCGTCATCATCACAAGGGGGATGTTGTCGACGCCAACATCATCGATCAACCGCACAAGGGCATCCACGTCCATGTTGCCCTTGAAGTCGGCAACGACGTCCGGACGTTTGCCTACGTCGGTCAGCAGGTCTACGGCAGTTGCACCGGAATACTCGATGTTCGCTCGTGTGGTATCGAAGTGCGTGTTGTTAGGAATCACCTTGCCTTGGCCACCAACGATCGAGAACAGGATCTTCTCGGCTGCGCGTCCTTGATGCGTGGGGATCACATACGTAAACCCGGTGAGTTCCTTCAGGGTACGCTCGAAGCGATAATAGCTTCTCGAGCCGGCATAAGCCTCGTCGCCGTTCATCATGCCCGACCATTGCAGCGCGCTCATTGCCGTTGTACCACTGTCGGTCAGCAGGTCAATCAGCACATCATCGGCGTGCAGCAGGAACGGATTCAGGAAGGCCGTCTCGAGGAACGCTTCGCGTTCGTCGCGTGAGGTAAACCGCAGCGGTTCGACGCTTTTGATCTTGAAGGGCTCGATGATCGTCTTCATGGCAAGGGGCGGAAGCGTGATTGAAAGAATCGCAGGTATTTCGGCTCAAAGGTCATTTCGAGTCCCTTGATGGAATCTCGCCGGTCGTACAGATCGGCCACAACTTCGGCCACAACATCAAGGTGCGCCTGGGTGTAGACGCGGCGTGGGATTGTAAGTCGTACAAGTTCCAGCTTCGGATAGCGGTGGTTGCCCGTCACCGGGTCGCGTCCGGCCGACACAATGCCCCGTTCCATGGCTCGGATGCCCCCTTCCACATAGAGCTCTGCGGCCAAGGTCTGGGCAGGAAACATGTCCTGTGTAAGATGGGGCAGAAACTGCGTTGCATCGAGATAGATGGCATGTCCGCCGATGGGCCGAACGATCGGCACACCATCATCGATAAGCAGATTGCCAAGGTATTCGACCTGACCAACACGGGCCTTGATATGATCGTCCTGCACGGCCTCTTCAATGCCCCGTGCCATGGCCTCCATATCGCGTCCGGCAAGGCCGCCATAGGTATGCATCCCTTCGTACACCACGACAAGCGAGCGGGCCTCGGCATAGACATCTTCGTCGCGCATGGCCAGGAATCCGCCGATGTTCACCAGCAGATCCTTCTTGCCCGACATGGTGGCACCGTCGGAGTACGAACACATCTCGAACAGGATCTCGGCAACGCTGCGACCGGACTGGCCGACTTCGCGCTGCTGGATGAAGTAGGCATTCTCGACGGCTCGGGTAGCATCAAGGATCACCTTGATTCCCAGAGGAAGGCATAGCTCATACACGGCCTTCATATTCTCGAGCGAGATGGGTTGGCCGCCGGCCATGTTCACCGTTGCCGCAACGCAGACGTACGGCACACGATCGGCTCCGACACGGGCGATCACCGCACGAAGTTTCTCGAGGTCGACATTTCCCTTGAAAGGCAGTAGCGACGTTGGATCGTGGGCTTCGTCGACGATCACATCCACGAATTGTGCGCCGGCAAGTTCCTGATGCAGTCGCGTTGTTGTGAAATACATATTGCCCGGCACCGTATCACCGTCGCTGATCAGGATCTGCGAGATCAGATGTTCGGCACCACGCCCCTGATGTGTGGGCACCACATACGGATAGCCGTAGTAGCGCTGCACATTGGCTTCGAGGTGATAGAAATTCGCACTGCCTGAGTAGGCCTCGTCCCCCATCATCATACCGGCCCACTGATAATCACTCATGGCGCTGGTACCGGAATCCGTCAGCAGGTCGACGTACACCATATCCGAATGCAACAGGAAGGTGTTGTATCCGGCCTCGTCAATTGCCCGACGACGCTCTTCGGGCGTCGTCATGCGTAGCCGCTCCACCATCTTGATCTTGTACGGCTCTGCCCAGCTGCGTCGCGTTCTGCTTGTGTCCATCGTCTGTGTTGTTCCCGGTAGTGGTGTTTGGCGATGCAACTTCGCAGAAACAGCGTCGGCATTGTATGACAACGGTCATAGACAGAACGCCATTCAGTGTCTCATGTCTTGCATTTTGATTCTACATGTTGTAGAATTGTCCATTCTACAATTTGTAGGCAATGCCATGAACAAAGTCGAGATCGGCCGACGCCACCGCGAGGCCCGCGAACAGATCCTCAAGATGTCGGTCAGTGCCTATGCTGCTGCTGTCGGCGTCAAGGACGTCACTGTGTATTCATGGGAGTCCGGCCGGACAGCGGTGCCGCATGCCGTGATGGCACAGCTGGCATCGACATACGGGGTTTCCCTGCCCTGGCTGCTGTCTGGCAAGGAGCCACGGACGGAAGCACCGGTCGTACTGCGTGGTGCCCGCCGCAGCGACCGTTCCCGTGGCATCAAGATCCCCATGCTAGCCCTGGGCGTTTCTGCCGGTGTACCAACGGCGTCGGACGATACGATCGAGCGCGAGATCGATCTTGCCGAGATGCTGCTCGAACATCCCGACAGCACCTACTTCATCCGCGTTGTAGGCGATTCGATGACCGATGCCGGCATCAGTGACGGCGACACGCTGATCGTTGACTGCGCCGTAACTCCCAAGCCCGGACAGGTTGTCATTGCCAAGGTCTTCGGCGAGCTCACCGTCAAGCGCTACGTCATGCGGGACGGACAACCCGTCCTGCGTGCAGAGAACCGTCGCTATCGCGATATTACCGTCACGCCCGACATGGACTTTGCCATTGTGGGCGTGGTACGATCCTGCATCAAGTCGTTCTAAGCCCTGAACTGATCAACGAACGCTTCAATGATCCTGTGCGTCCTGCTACCGGAATTCCCCGCTGTTGCCGCCCGCTATGCGACACATCCGCATGCCGAGGTGATGGTGGTGTCGCGCGATCGCGTGATCGCACGCTCGGCAGGGCTGCGCACGGCTGATCTCGCGATCGGGACATCGGTTGCGCGGGCACGAGCCCTTGCGCCGCATGCGGCCATCGTCGAACGCCAGCCGGCCGTCGAACAGGCCGTATGGCAGGAGCTGCTGACCCGCTGCTACGAGCTTACACCCTACCTGCAATCCCTGCGTCCGGGATTGGTCATGGCCGACGTGCGATCGTCCGTCGGTTTCCGACAGCTCTTGCATGACGTCCACGGACAAGGGGGCACGGCATCAACCCGCACCATGGCGCTGCTTGGCGCCTTCCGCGCTGCGCCGCGGACGATCGTTGATGTGGCCGTCGACGACATAGCTCGCTTCTTGGCGGCATGGCCTGTGGATCTGTTGCGTGAACTCGACATCGAGGGCGAGACGATCGACAAGATGAAGCTCTTCGGGATGACGACGCTGGGCATGTTGCGCATGCTCACGCGACGTCATTTGGAGGCGCAGTTCGGCGACGACGGTCTGCGCGTACACGACGTGCTTGCAACGATCTCGACGCACGTTGCCGTGCCGCTGTACGCGCCGCCACCCATGATCGAAGAAGACATGCACTTCGACCACCCACAGCGTGAGCCTGGCGTGATCGAGCCGCATATGCTGCTGCTGTTGCGGACGGCCTACGAACGGCTTGGACGCCTGCGGGCCACGACGATCGAAGTTCGTATCCGTGATCGCTCCAAGGGTCTCGTCATCCGTACCCAACGCATTCTGAAACGTCCGGCCGAAACACTGTCGGAACTCAACACGGCAGCAAGCATCCTGCTGCGCACCTTGCTTGGTCCGGAGCGCTACTGTGCGTCCATCGGCGTAACGCTCAAAGGACTGGTGCCGCCACGGGTTGACCAGCTGGCGATGTTCACTCCAGCACCTACGGCCGATGACGTTGCCCGCGCCGTACTGCGCAGGTATCCCGATGGCGTGTCGCGCGCCCGCGTCGTTGCCAACGATGCCTACCTGCCGGAACAGCGCTTTGTGACGGAACGATGGACGCCGCTGCGCGGCGAGGCACCATAAGGACGCTGACGGAAGACCAGGATGCGCGTGATTCTCGAACCGATTGCCGTTGATGTCGACGACGGACGCCCCGTCGCGCTCCGATGGCGCCATGCGTCGTTCCGCGTACTGCACGTCGTGGATACGTGGACATGGCGCGGCCGCTGGTGGCAGGGCGACAGTCGACGCAGGTACTACCTGCTGGACTGCGCCGAGGGTTCACTCGAAGTGTTCACCGACGGATCGACGTGGACACTGTCACGACTGATGGACTGATACTCGCATGATCGTCGCAGACATGCTGGATCGATCACGCTGACTTGCACACTTGCCCACAATTGACATCCCGTACTGTACGCAGTCGCTCATGTTCGGATCACTTCACACTCGATCGCACTATTCGTTCCTGTCAGGAGCATCATCGCCCGACGAGCTGGCACTGCAGGCGGCAACACTCGGACACGGCATGCTGTGTCTTACCGATGTCAATGGCGTCTACGGCGCCGTGCGACACCAGCGCGCCTGCCGCGCCGTTGGGCTGCGCCCCCTGATCGGATGCGAGGTCGTGGTAGACGGCATGCCGCTTGTGCTGATCGCACGGAACATGACAGGCTATGGGCGGATCGGTCAGATGCTGACCATGGCGCATCGCGATCGTGAGCGTCCGCACCTGCAACTTGATGTCCTGCAGATGGGCGCTCAGGATGTGGCCGTGCTGACCGGCGGACACGACGGCAGAGCGTGGCAGTTGGCGGCCGCAGGCAAGGAACGTGACCTACGCGCATGGCTTGAACGGCTTCACGACGTCGTCCCCGGACAGGTTCACATCGAACTCGTCCACCAGCAGCGTCCGCGTGATTCGGCCGTGGCCACGATACTTGTCCGCATGGGACATGCAATGGGCCTGCCTTGCGTGATCGGCGGCGACGTGCGCTATGCCACACGCGACGCCTATGCCACCTACGATGCTGCCATCTGCATCCGCGAAGGCATCACCATCTTTGACCATCACGCTGCACGACCCGTGAACGACGAACAGTGTCTGCGCAGCGAAGCCACCATGCGGAAGTTGCTGCCGTATGACGAGGCCTTTGCCATGACGTCGCAACTTGGACATAGCTGTAGCTTCGATATCATCCCCGACCACATCACGCCGCCGTCGGCACGGCTTCCCGAAGGCACACAGCCAACAGACGTCCTGCGCTCACTCGTCGAGACAGCCTTCGCACGCCGCTATGCACATGATACGCTACGTCGCGACCAGGCACGACGCCAGGTCGAGCACGAACTGCGCGTCATCGGCGACCTTGGTCTGGCCGATTTCTTTCTGGTGGTCAAGGAAGTAGTCGACGAAGCACAGCGGCGCGGCATACGACACTCCGGACGCGGCTCGGCAGCCAATTCGATCGTTGCCTACCTGCTTGGCATCACCGGTGTATGTCCCTTGCGACATCACCTGCTGTTCGAGCGATTTCTGCATCGCGGCCGAAAAGGCACTCCGGATATCGATGTCGACTTCGACAGCGAGCGCCGCGAAGAGATCATCGCGTGGATGGAAGAACGCTTTGGCATGGAGCAGACGGCGATGACGGCAACGATCATCACGTATCGTGCACGTATGGCAGTACGCGATGCCGCAAAAACTCTGGGATGGCCGATGGACACGGTCCATGCCATGTCGAAGTCAATTCCCGGATACACCAACAAAGCGATCACTGAGTACCGAGGCAATATCGAACGCATCACGGGGGAGGCACCCATTGTCTCGACACTGCTGGATATCGTCGAGAAGATCGAAGGACGCCCCCGACACCTCGGCCTGCACAGCGGAGGTATGATCCTGTCGCATCGTCCGCTGTGGCAGCTCACGCCCGTGCAGGTATCGGCCAACGGCGTCCACGTCGTGCAGTTCGACAAGGATGACGTCGAGGCCATGGGCCTTGTCAAGTTCGACGTCCTTGGCCTGCGCATGCTGGCCTGTATTGCCGAAGCGGTCGAGTTGATCCAACGTCGGGAAGGAATCGATGTCGACATCGACGAGTTACCGCTGGACGACGACAACGTCTTTGCGATGATGCGCGAAGGACGCACCCTTGGCGTCTTCCAGATCGAGTCGCAGGGACAGATGCATCTGCTGGCCCAGCATCAGCCGGAGTGCTTCGACGACCTGGTCACCGAAGTCGCCCTGTTCCGTCCGGGGCCACTGCAAGGCGGCATGGTGCATCCGTATATCCGCCGACGTCGCGGCGCCGAGCCTGTAACCTACATGCATCCCGATTTGGAGCCCATCCTGCGCGACACGCTCGGCATCATCCTGTTTCAGGAACAGGTGCTCGAGATCGCCCATCGGTTTGCGGGAATGCCACTGGACGATGCCGACGACTTTCGGTCGCTCGTGTCAAAGCAACGTGACAGGCAAGCAATGGCAGCGATGAAGGATCGCTTCATCGACGGTGCCATGCAGCGAGGCGTCGACCGACCATCGGCCGAGCAGGTCTACGAAAAGGTCTCACACTTTGTAGGCTACGGATTCTGTCGCAGTCATGCCGCCGCCTTTGCCAAGATCGTCTATCAGTCGGCATGGCTCAAGCGCTACCACCCGGCATGTTACATGGCGGCCTTCATGCAGCATCGACCGGGCTTCTACAACCTGATGACGCTCGAAGAAGAAGCACGCCGCTGCGGCGTACCCGTCGAGATGCCCGACATCGCCGTATCGGGTCTGCGCTACGATGTCGAGCGCGACGCCGAAGGCGTCCTGCGCATTCGGAAGCCGCTCACCAGTATCGCCCATTGTTCTGTCGACGTCATGCGCAGCGTGGTCTGGGAGCGCTCCCAACGCCCCTTTACCAGCGTCGAAGATGTATGGTTGCGAACATCACTGCCTTCGGACGTGATGGAATCAATGGCACTGTCGGGGGCAATGGATGCCCTTGCAGGTTCGTCCCGACGGGCACTGTGGGAAGTAGGCGTGATACGGCGGCGACTGGAGCGCTACCGACGGGATCCGGCCTTGTTTGACAGACCCATTGTGATGGAGGAGGATGTACCTGTAATGCCACCACTTCGCGCGCAGGAACGTCTGGCCTACGACTACCGTACCCACGGGGCAGCCCGTCTGCATCCGATGACCCTGTACCGTCGGGCGATGACCGACCTGGAAGTACGCACCATTGCAACATGCATGCGGATGGGAGCGCTTGCCGAGGATATCCGAGACGGACGCCGCAGGAACGACACCGGAGTGGACATCATCGTTGCCGGCATTGTGATCCTGCGGCAGAGCCCGCCAACAGCGAAGGGTGTCCTGTTTGTGACGCTCGAGGACGAGACCGGCTTTGTGCAGTGCGTGGTGCAGCCAAGAGAACGGCAGCAGTTCGCCGAGGCACTCCGGCATGCAGCACTCATCGTGAAAGGACGTCTGCATGCCGTAAACAAATGGCGAGGTCTGCTGGTGCGGGACGTGCGGATCCTGACAAACGTGATCGGCGGTTACCACGGTCACCCCGCCATGTACGGCGGAACCGATCAGATGGAACTGTCTGTTACCGCTGCGTCAGAAAACGCACTACAAAGCCTGACAAAACCGGATTCTATCTTTGTGTCATGACCCGTCACCTTGCCCTGCTGATCGAATACGATGGTACCGACTACGCCGGCTGGCAGATCCAGCCCAACGGCATGTCGGTGCAGCAGCGCATTGAGTCGGCAATGTTCGACGCCTTTGGCGTACCCTGCGGCATTGTCGGCTCGGGGCGAACCGACTCCGGTGTGCACGCACGCGGCCAGGTTGCACATACACGCGTCACGGATGGTCACGACATCCCCATCGCAAAGATCCCTGTCGCCTTGAACGTGCGACTGCCACGCGATATCCGCATTCGCGACGCTGCCGAGGTCGACGCTGATTTTCATGCGCGATTCGGTGCGATCCGACGCGAGTACGTCTACGTGATCTCACGCGAGGCAAGCGTCTTTCATCGACGCTTCGCTTGGAAACCTGAGATTCCCTACGACGAGGGATTGCTTGGTAATGCTGCACGAGAGTTTGTTGGTCGGCATGACATGACGACCTATTCGAAGCACAATCACGTGATCGAGAATCACGTCTGCGACATCACGACCTGCATCGTCGAACCGGAGTCCGACAGACTCTTGATCCGCATCGCCGCCGATCGATTCGTCTACGGCATGTGTCGATGCATTGTTGGCGCCATGATGGACGTTGCACGCAAGAAACTGCCGCTGCACGCAATTGCCGAATATCGCGAGGCGCGTGATCGATCGATGCAAAGTCCCATCGCACCAGCCCATGGTCTGATCCTGAACAGGGTCAGCTATGCCAACGATGTGTTTTCGCACCACCCATCATTCTAACGTCATGGAACGCATCATACCCACAGTTATCATCCGCCGCAGCCTTGTCGTGCTGCTCGTACCTGCACTGGTCTTCCTCCTGCCGGTATGCAGCAACATCAACATCTTTCCGGTGTCGGAAGACAAAGCACTCGGTGCTTCGCTCGATGCCCAGATTCGAGCCAATCCGAAAGAATATCCCATCCTTCGCAATGCTTCGGCGCAGGCCTACGTTCAGCGCATGATCGACCGCGTGATCGCATCTCCCGACGTCAAGTATCGAAAAACCTTCGCCTATACGGTCGAGATCATCAATGACGTAAAGACCATCAATGCCTTCTGCACTCCGGGCGGCTACATCTATGTCTACACCGGTCTGCTTAACATGCTCGATAACGAAGCTGCGCTTGCCGGTGTACTTGGTCACGAGATCGCCCATGCCGAGCTCCGACACAGCACCAGCCGCATGACGAAGGCCTATGGCGTTCAACTGTTGATGGATCTTGCCCTGGGCAACGATCCCAACAGAATGGTCGAGCTTGCTGCTAATGCCTTTGCAGGACTTGGCCTGCTGATGAACAGCCGTGACGACGAAATGGAAGCGGATGACTATTCCTTTCGATACCTGCGATCTACGTCTTGGTATCCGGGTGGTATCAAGTACTTCTTCGAAAACGTGAAGAAGCGGCCTGCGAGCGATCTTGAACGACTGCTGTCGACGCATCCCCTTCCGCAAGACCGTATCGATGCCACCAACGAGCGCCTACGCCGCAATAACATCCCCTCGCCTAGCGAAGCACAGCTCAACAGCCGTGCCTATGCTGAGTTCAAACGCTCTATTGGCGGACCCAGAACAGGGCGTTAGGAACGTTCCACGGCAGTATGTTGCATAGATGATAACTGGCACTGGCGCTTTACAGTAGCGCCATCGTGATTTTGATCGTACGGTTGACATTTCAATACGGGCACTTCGATGGCTTAACGAACATCACGATTTTCAAGACATCACACTTGAAGCTAATCTGCGTGGTAACATGGCAACGGCCTTGCTCATGTCTGGGCGTCAGGACAATAGTAAAGAGTACTGGAATCTTGTCATTGAGGGAGCGAGTCCGAGCATTGTTCGCTCGCATGAGATCATGCAGTCGTATCACTTTGCTCAGCTTACGTTACGCGAATACACCAAAGCTGCAAGGGTTGTTCGCGAATACATTACACTCTGCCCCGGTGGCGTGACAGAGTGGCGCCGGCAGGTATGACTGCTCTGCGAAGCGTACATGGCTGGGCTGGCTGCTGCGGAGTACGTACCCGACGACACGTATTGGCGAAAGGTCAGGAAGGCATCATGCGAACCAGGATTCAGTAGACGCCTAACAACGCTTGTGAAGGACAAGGTTCTGTCGAATACAGCCATCATCATCCTTGAGATCGTTCAAGCAATACGTTTGGCAGATATCCCCCGTGCCATCGAACGTATCGACCAGTTGCAGAAGTATGTCACCCGCTATGAAGTTGCTAAACAGGCTATCCGTACGGCCCGCTTCATGCGGATACTTTCAACACTCATCGCCGCCGACTTCGATCCTGATCGGGCCGAGCAGCGGGCGGCACGAATGATCTCCAAGTACAGCAAAGCTGACGAGTTGCTACGCGACGACCCCGAGATCGTCCCGTATGAGGACCTTTGGAAGATCATCATCATGTACCTGCACAAGCACAAGAACTCCTAGCAGGTCAACGCTGCATATCGGTTCTCAGCGTCAGGGCGGTCACTGCAGAAATGACGCTGGCTCGTCAAGAGCCCTTGCTATTGCCCGCCAAGCCAGTCGGAACGCATCAGCTGCCGTTGGCCCGGAACATTGAAAGCGACGATCGTCAACGCGTACGACGCCATGTTCCGATACTGCTCTGTCTGTCATTTCACGACGGTACGTCTCGATGGTCATCGTTACGGTCGGACCGATGTGGTACGGTTTGAACGCGCCGTCCTTCGCACGCTCCATGGTCGTTCTGGCCGCATGCCGCAACGCCACGCGCGTCCATGACGGAGGCCGGCATATCGCGGCCGAAGGGCCAAGCGTCTGCTTTGTCGACACGAACTCGACCTCCGGATGCCATGCTCGTATTTCGTGTTCAAGCTCATGGTTGCCAACAACAAGACCCAGTGGCACTCCAAAGGCGCCGGCAATAGCTGCGTCCACCTCGACCTCGCCAACTGCTTTATCGTTCATCATCCAGTTACATACAACGCTTCCGACGAACGTATGTGCCAACAGTCCTCCGGGCGTACCTGCCTTGGAGTGGAAGCCCACGCACATGCACAGGTCCACGCTGCCGTCGATACCCTCCATCTGGCATAGCGGCTTGTTTGCAGGACGGGCCGGTCCCACAACCACCTGCGCTTGCGGATGCAATTCGTCGAGCAGGATGTTCCGCATGATGGCATGCCCCTCACCGACGATGATCTCGGCCTCGTGATCGGCATCCAGAATGCCGGCGATAACGGCATTCACGTCACCCGTCAAGTAGCGCTGCGCGACGGCATAGCCACGGCCCTCGGGCATCAACTGATCGTGATGCACCACACCGGTGGCACCTTCCATATCAACGGCAATAAAGACCTTCATTCGAAACCTTTCGTTATCTGCAGATCGTGGTCAGGGGGCAATGACGAAACCGTCGACCATGCCTACGGTGGTATCATCGATGACGTCGCCCAGGCGCACCCGCACGGCACTTCGGCCGGTGGCGAATGGCAGGTCGACGGCCACACGCACGTAATTGTCGGTCCAGCCGATCCAGCGCTGTCGATCCGCGTCGTACGACTCGGTCACAACCTCGCGTACATCACCGGCGGAACGTCGCGCATGCGCAAGGCGTCGCTCGTCGCTCATCGCGCGCAGTCGCGCCGTACGTGCACGTCGCACCGACATGGGGACGGCATCGGGATAGGTTGCTGCGGGCGTGTTAGGACGTTCGGAATAGGTAAACACATGCAGGTAGGTCCACGGCAGCGAGGCCAGGAAGCTTACTGTTTCCTCGAAGTGATCCTGCGTTTCACCCGGAAAACCAACGATCACGTCGATGCCAATGGCAAGCCCCGGAACGCGGTCATGCAGACGCATGATCCTGTCGCGATAGCGCTCGGTGGTGTACCGCCGGCGCATCCGACGCAGCACGTCGGGCGACCCGCTTTGCAGCGGCGTATGGACATGCGGACAGAAGACGCTGTTCGTCGAAACCACATCGATGATCTCGTCGCTGATCGTGTTCGGCTCGATCGACGAAACACGCACGCGATACGATCGCTCGCGGGATGCGATGTAGCGCAACACATCGACGAATCGCTCGCCAGAGGATGCCTTGAACTCGCCAAGATTCACGCCGGTAAGGATCACTTCGCGAAACCGCTCTGCGTCGAGCCGATCGAGCTCGCGGCACAGTGCCTCGAAGGGCATGGCGCGGCTTCCGCCGCGCGCCAGCGGGATCGTACAGAACGAGCAGTTATAGTCACAACCATCTTGCACCTTGACGAAGGCGCGTGTGCGCCCGTCTGACTCGACGGAACGAGCTTCGGCAAAGTCCATCATATCCGACGTCTCCCGCACGTAGATGCGTGGAGAAGCCGCCGTCTGCAGCTCGGCGATCCGATCCGGTAACGACAACTTCTCGGCCGTGCCGAACACGCCGCGTACGCCGTCGATGGATGCAATGGACTCAGGCTGCAGCTGTGCAAAACAACCCGTCACGGCAACGATGGCATCGGGCGACGTGCGGAGGTGTCGTCGAACGATCTTCCGGCACTCGGCATCGGCAGCATCGGTGACCGTACAGGTGTTCACCACGATCACGTCGGCCGCCACATCTTCAGCAACAACAGTAAAGCCACGTTCCACGAACCGGGCGTGTAGCGCCGCAGATTCGGCGTAGTTCAGCTTACAGCCCAGCGTCGTGATGGCCACGCGCTGTAAGGGTCGGATCGTATCTTCGCTCAGCACAGTGCAAACCTACTCAACGCAGTGAACCCATGAAGCAGGGAATCGAACATGGTGTTGGACGCCTCGACGTGACCGTGGCCGAGGAAATGACGGCTCATCTAGAAGGGCACATCCTGCATCGCGTCTACGGTACATTCTGGGCATGCTACCATGCCGAAGTTGCTGCTCGCAGAGCGATCGAACCGTTCTTCGAAGAGGATGACAATGCCGTTGGTTCCGCACTTGCTCTACAGCACCATGCCATGGCACCCGTCGGCGCAACGTTGCAGGTTGTTGCCACGGTCGACAGTGTACAAGGACGTCGCATCATGTGTAACGTCAAGATCATGCACGGCGACCGATTGATCGCAAGCGGCACACAGGAGCAGACACTGCTGCCATCGACCGTGATCGAACGGAAGGTACGTGAGCTCTACGAGGCCTACGGACGGTAGAGCACCAAGTAGAGCGACGTTCCATCGGCCTTGAGGGCCGAACCGAAGCGATCCTCGACCGTTGCGCCGCGCATGATCTGCTGTGCCTCGACTCCCCTGCGCTCCATTGCCACTCTTAGCTGCTCGAACGTCGACGTCATCGCTTCCGGTCGCTCCGATGCCGTGCCATTACGCAGCACCTCGACGGCCAGATCGGATTCCGCTCGCAGCACTGCGGCCAAGGCGTCCAATCCCTCAAACGCTTCGCCACTTGCGTATGCATCCGATGCCGTACGTGGCAAGCGAAGCACGAGCGACGCGGCATCGGAAACGCCGTGGAGAAGTTCAATGGCAGTACCCGAAAATCGGCCGACCACGTCGAGCAGTGGGCGATCCGTCGCATGTGCCCCCTCCATCGTGAGCACCGCCCCGGCATGATCGTATGCACGGTCGCTTGGATGCCATGCAGTAACGGTGTAGTACCACCGTAGGGCTGCGTATCGAGCCGTAAAGAGTTGATCAAGGTCGTAGACATCGGTCAGCTCATGGACACAGCCTCCGGTAGCCGTGGCCAGTGGTGTCAGCTTGGAAACGTCATCCATTCCGTACGTGATGATGTGGATCGTCGTTCGCGTACGGCGAGCATAGTGTATCACAGAGTCGAGCGTCGCCCTCGAGGAGTTGTCCTCTCCATCAGTGAACACGAACAGCACCCTCGAATCAGCGTATTGGCTAAGCTCGTCGATACCGCGTATGATGGCATCATGAATGGCAGTTCCATCGAACTTCGGATTCAGACCCGACACCTTGAAGCGTCGCCGTGCCTCTTCATGGTCGGTTGTGATCGGCACCTCTACATTCACATCCGCCGTGAACTTCACGACCGTCACGGCATCACCGGGTACAAGTTGTCCCAAGGCTGCATGCACGGCACGCTGCATCCTGATCGCCCTGGGCGTGGTCATCGACGGGCTGTGGTCGAGTACGAATCCGATGGCATGTGGCCGAGTTTGGACTGCTGCATGTTCCTGCACGCGAAGCATGCGCACGTACGCCCCAGAAGCTACCAGCCGTTGTTTGACAGCAGCCCAAAATGCAGCGATCTCTTCGCCGCAGCCAATGGTTGGGTCACAGTCAAGCGACCGTACAGGATTGCCCACCGAATCCACGACAACGACCTGCAGTATCGTAGAGTCGGCATTGTGCATGATCTCTGATGCGTGAAGCGTCAGACCTTGATGACGAAGAATCTTCATGCCCTGTCCACCCTGCGATAGGGCCGTTACAGGCAGTAATGTTAGCGCCAGCAACACCAATGCCGACACGTCAGACACAGTTCGCACGAACAACGCATGCATGCAACGCATATGCACCGTTCCCCTCTACGTTGATGATGGCAACTTTGATGATCTCTGCAGGATAACGTGAAAGGCGTCGTCCTACTTCAGGATCAGACCAGCCTGACTGGACCAGAACAGCAGATCAAGTTCGTCCATGTCAATTCCCACGCGTGCCGAAAAGCGTTGAAAGCGCCGCTCGACCGAAACATAACGTTTTTGCGTGGAAATCTGGGGCATACGCGCGTAGACACCGCAGGCAAGAAGATTCGTCAACAGATGTCGGTCAATGATGGCCAGTCCGCGACGTCCGATGTTGCGCAGGTAATGAGAGGCCTCCTTCATTCCAAGACCGTTCACATGCCGTACAAGCCAGTCACGGGTGATGTCAGGGGGCCATGGTTCTGCTAAGGCTTTGGCGATGGAGGGCCATGCCGCCCGGGCGGCAAGCAGCCTCGCCCCCTTCGTTGCATGGAATCTGATATACGACTCAGGTTGCCGCAGCAGTGGCGTGGGATCCCACCCACGTTCCATGAAGGCATCGGCCCGCAACCGTTCCACCACGGCAAAGGCATTGACAGCCTTGGATTGCGGCGTGCACAGACAATAGCAGAGCTCGTAGAAGTAGTCTTCGGGTGGCACGGCGGCAAACTCGGCAAGGCGGGTAAGAATGGCCTCGCGGCGCTCAACGTATTGCTGCTGCAGCTCGGCAGGCAGCTCCGATGGGATGCGTGCTGCCACGTCACACCAGTCCGGATC
>VFFB01000153.1 GCA_018882585.1 Candidatus Kapaibacterium sp. | reverse complement strand
TCAGATTGAGGTGACCGCGATTATGCGTCGATACCTGCTGGGTGTTACCGATGGTCGTAGTGTAGTTACCGTTTCCGACAGCATCGTAGCCAAGCACATTCTCGTACGTACCGTTGTTGGCCAGAGGTCGGCTGTACCCGCCGAGATACACACTATAGGAGGCATTCGTGAGATTGTTACCAATTGGATTCACACCAGACTGAGATCCTGCGTACGCACCGACGGCAACGACAGACTGTGCGTTACTGTTGCTGAGATTTTGCAGTGAACCTGACCCAAGGGCGACGTGTTCGCTACCTTGGGTCACACTAAGGGCCGATACGCCGACGGCAGTGTTTGAAGCCATGGTGATTCCGCCAGCGTTTTGCATTGCGGAATTACCGACAGCAACGTTTGCAACACCCAGTCCCGGTCCCTGCAGTGCCTGGTACCCTATAGCTGTGTTCGAGCTTCCACCACTGATAGACATTGCCCCGGAGCCCAGCACGGTGTTCGATGCGTCGGATCCGGTGCCACGTCCCACGGTCACACCATTTACGGTGATATCACGCTGTGTGCTCATGGCACCGTCTGTGCTCACGATCATGCGGATGGCGTTGTTCGTAACAATGTTTAACGGTAGTGCCGTTGTCGAACCAAGGAAGCTGCCCGTAGGGGCGTTGCCCAACGTACCGCTGGCAGAATATCCGGTGTTGCCCGCAAGCGCCCACGCATTGCCTGCGATTCCCGCCGCCACCACACTGCTGATACTTGCTTCGTCCAGCACACCGTCGCTGCTGGCAAGCACAATGCGGTCGAAGCCCGACGGGACCGCGACACGTGCCGTGCCGTTGAGCGTGGTCAGTGTCGTAGTGCCCGTCACCGATAGCGTGCCCCCAAGCGTTGCATTGCCCCCTGCTCTAAACGTTCCGTTGACGTCCAATAGCGCCGTGGGGTTGTTGGTGCCGATACCCACCCACCCGGCGGCGCCCGTGATGCGCATGCGCTCGACGCCATCGGTTTTGAAGATCAAGGGGGCGTCAGCTGTGCTTGCCGTGGTACCAATGAAGTGCAGTGTGGAGTCTGTGCCGGTGTTGCCAAGCAGCGTCCATGATTGATCGTTAGGCGAAACCCACGTAAGGAAATCACCCGCACCACGTGCAAGGACCTGACCCGTGGCTCCCTGCACTCCCGGAAGCACTAAGGTGTAGTTGTTTACCATGTTCGGCGGAGCCAGCAGGGCCACGCCCTTGCCACGCTCGCCGGGACCGATGATCTGGATGCCGCGAATGCGCTGCGCTTTCTGCGACATGGCCTGCCCCGTGAGCAGGATGCCCACAAGTGCAAGGACGATATATCGCATGATGGTCGTTGGCGCGTTCATGATCGGTTATCCGACATCAGTTGTCGTTGATGGAGCGTTTGACTTCATACCAGTTTCCGCTGTAGTAGATCAGTTCGATCACGTCGCCGTCTTCCATGACGGCATCACCGGAGAGGCGCAGGTTTGCGTCGGCAGTTTCAAGCAGCACGCCGTAGGTGCTTGTGCCGCCCGAGCCAAGTACCAGCAACGTCAGACGCTGTCCGTCCTGCAGTCCGTTCGACAACGTGACCTTGCGACTTGTGTAGGCAGCGTTGGAGGTGATCACGATGAACGACTGATTGCCGACGGTGACGGCCGTGGTGGCTCCACTGGCCGTGGCCGTACCCGGGCGCGTGCTTAGCGCGCCGTTGACGTCGAGCGAGGTGTTGGGCGCCGTGGTGCCAATGCCTACATATCCGCTGCCACCTGCTACGCGCATACGCTCGCTACCGTCGGTCTTGACGATGAGCGGACGACCGACGGATTCATCCGTGGTGCCGATGAAGTTTGTGGTCGAGTCGGTGCTTGCATTGCCTGTTAGCGCCCATGCACTGCCGGCAACAAGGTTGGCACGCGTGGTCTTGGTGACCTTGTTGCCACTGGTCAGCAGCAGCACGTCGTCCGAGGCCGACCCCGTGGGAATGCCGCCAAGCGTCAGACCGCCGTCGGTACTGGTGTTGATCGTAACCGCGGTTGCCGACGTGGTATTGCCGATGGTGGTCGAGGCTGTGCCGGTGGTGTTGATGGTGGTGGCACCCAGCAGTGTTAACGTTGCTGCAGTATTACCTATGGCAACCGTGCCAGTGCTTGTGCCCGTGTTGATGCTTGTGTTATGATTAGAGCTGACGTTGATGCTGGTAGCGCCACCCCTGAGCGTGCCACCCGCATTGCCCGTGATCAGACCGTTTACGTCAAGCGTACTGCCCATCGATATGCCACCATCCGTGGCCACGATCATGCGGATGGCGTTGTTCGTAACAATGTTCAACGGCAGCGCCGTTGTCGAACCAAGGAAGCTGCCCGAAGGGGCGCTGCCCAACGTACCGCTGGCAGAGTATCCTGTGTTGCCCGCAAGCGCCCAGCCACTGCTTGGTGTCACCCAGCTCATGGTTCCATCAGTTGCGCTACTCAGTACCTGGCCCGCAGTGGGGGCCGTGGTGGGCAGCGTGTAGGTGATGTCGGATGTAACCGATGCCGGCGCCTGCAGTCCAATGTAGTTCGTACCGTTGGCACTGGCCTCCAGGAACCGCACCTGACCGGCGCTCGCACCAGAGTTATTGATGAGCACATTTCCGCGTAGGGCTGTGGTCACAATACTGCTGTTACCAAGCACCACGGTGTTGCTACCTAAACCAATCGCATCTGAACCAATCACGATTTGATTGGTCTGGTTATCGGCATTGGCGCGGGTGTTTTGGCCAAGGAACACGCTGTTTGAGCCGGTGGTATTCTGGGTTGTGCCGTCAGTGATATACATACCGGCATTATGGCCAAGAGCGGTGTTTGCATTGGCCGTGGTGTTGCCAGCCAGCGCATTTAAGCCGATCGCTGTGTTTTTGGCGCCCGTTGTGTTCGCGTAGAGTGCGTAGTAACCATTCGCTGTGTTTTCTGAGGCTGTGGTGTTGGCTTGAAGAGCATACACACCGCTCGCCGTGTTGAAACTGCCCGTGGTGTTGGCTTTAAGTGCATGCGCACCGCTTGCATTATTGTTATTGCCCGTGGTGTTGGCAGTGAGAGCAAGGTAACCGCTCGCAGTGTTTGTCGTGCCCGTGGTGTTCGTTTTGAGCGCGCCGTAACCGCTCGCCGTGTTGAAACTGCCCGTGGTGTTGGATTGAAGAGCATCCGCACCGCTCGCAGTGTTTTCAGTGCCTTCAGTGTTCGCGGTGAGCGATCTCCAACCGCTCGCAGTATTGTTAGCACCAGTGGTGTTGGATTTAAGAGCATCCGCACCGCTTGCTGTGTTGCCGTAGCCTGAGGTGTTTGCATAGAGCGCCTCTGAACCGATCGCTGTATTGCTGAAGCCCGAGGTGTTCTTGTTGAGCGCGGCGTAACCGCTCGCCGTGTTATCGCTGGCTGAGGTGTTCGTGAAGAGCGCCTCTGCACCGCTCGCTGTGTTGTAGCTGCCCGTGGTGTTGGCCTGGAGCGCATTCCGCCCCAACGCACTATTGTAGATGCCCGAGGTATTCGCTGTAAGTGCAGAATTACCAACCGCTGTGTTGTTCACGTTGCCCCCCGAGCCACTACCCCGACCTACCGTCACACCATTGACCGTCATGTCCTTATTGGTGCTCATCACACCATCGGTGGCGATCTGAACCTGGATGACGTTGTTGGTTGCCAACGACAGCGTTCGCACGTCCGTGGTGCCGACGAAACTTCCCGTTGGCGCGCTGCCAAGCGTACCGCCGTTGGTTGTGCCGGTGTTGCCCGCAAGTGCCCACGCACTGCCGGCAAACAGGTTGGCACGCGTGGTCTTGGTGACCTTGTTGCCATTGGTCAGCAGCAGCACGTCGTCCGAGGCCGACCCCGTGGGAATGCCACCAAGCGTCAGACCGCCGTCGGTACTGGTGTTGATCGTGACCGCCGTTGCCGACGTGGTATTGCCGATGGTGGTCGAGGCTGTGCCGGTGGTGTTGATGGTGGTGGCGCCGGTGATGCCCGTTGCACCCGTAAGCGTTGCACCTGCACTACCCGTGATCAGGCCCGTTACACCCAGCGTGCTGCCCATGGTGATGGCGCCGTCTGATGCCACGATCATGCGGATGGCGTTGTTCGTAACAACGTTCAACGGCAGTGCCGTTGTCGAACCAAGGAAGCTGCCCGTAGGGGCGTTGCCCAACGTACCGCTGGCAGAGTATCCTGTGTTGCCCGCAAGCGCCCAGCCGGTCGTGGTGGTCAAACCCGTTACCCAGCTCATCGTACCATCGGTAGCACTGCTTAGCATTTGTCCGGCCGTGGGAGCCGTGGTTGGCAGCGTGTAGGTGATGTCGGCACTCTGTGCGCCGGCACGCAGCGCCGTGTAGTTGCCACCGTTGGTGCTTGGTTCATACAAACGAAGCTGGGCGGCCGTGCTGCTGCTGGCAGGGTAGTTCAGATACACATGGCCACGCAGGTACACACCTTGCTGGCTGGTATTGCCGATGGTGGCCGTGTTACTGCCGCTGCCGAGGGTATTGGCGCCTATGACGATCTCTTCGGACGAACTGCTATTGGCTGCTCGAGAGCCTGCGCCTATGAAGATGCTTGATCGTGAAAGGGTAAGCGGCTGGAAGGTCGCACCATAGCTTCTACCGGCCTCGTAACCAACGGCTACGTTGTCGCCAAACTGATCGGCCTCTGTGATGTTGTAAAGGGAATATGCACCAACCGCTGTGTTGTTCGACGCAAAGCCAGGCTGATACAATGCCGCTACACCAACAGCGACGTTCCCCGTTGGTCCTTCGCCGATCTTCATCGCCTCGCTGCCGATGGCAGTGTTGCCCCCGCCATAGAGCGTTCCGTCAAGCGCATAGTAACCAACGGCTGTGTTGCCGGGGCCAATATCGTTAGAGCCAAGAGCGTTATTACCAACGGCAGTGTTGTTGTCCGTGTTACTGTAGCCACTACCCCGACCTACCGTCACACCATTGACCGTCATGTCCTTATTGGTGCTCATCACACCATCGGTGGCGATCTGAACCTGGATGACGTTGTTGGTTGCCAACGACAGCGTTCGCACGTCCGT
>VFFB01000035.1 GCA_018882585.1 Candidatus Kapaibacterium sp. | reverse complement strand
AGAACCAACGACCTGTTCTAACGCTGATTTACAAACCGTCTGACAACCCCAAACAGGAACAATCAACCCCTGTCTACCAATGGCAGGAATTACACTAAAAAGTGTCAACCGATTTTAGGAAGCTACATCCTCGTGCGCAGCCCACGCTGAAGCGTGGGCTTATCCTTTTCCTCGTGGCCGCGTGGTCCGGCGGACATGATGCGCGTCGTGCGATGTCGGAAAAGCCCACGCTGAAGCGTGGGCTTTTCCTCGTGCGCAGCCCACGCTGAAGCGTGGGCTTATCCTTTTCCTCGAGGCCGCGTGGGTCGGCACGTATGACGTCACTTCCCTGGACCCACCGCTCCAGGTAGTATCGGAATCGGCAGTGCTGCGCCCGCCTTCTGCTCCGCAGCGTCAAGGATGCGATCGACATCCGTCTCCATCGAAGCGCCCACCAGGATCCAGCCCTTGGTGGACTGGTAGTAGTTGACGCGTATTCGAGCCGGGCTGCGTGTAAAGCGCAGGATGAAGACATGGCGAAGCAGCGTTGACCCGAACTTCTGAACAGTCAGGTGATCATGATCAATGATCGGACCATGCTCGACAACGAGGTCCGGAATGCTCCCAACCAACGACTTACGCATTCGATCAAACGACTCCGGTGAAGCATGCCAGATCATACCTGCGATCGACGCCATCTTATCGAACTCGCCTTTCGCCATCAGCCCTACAACCTGTTCGGCATGACGCTTTGTGTCGTCTACAGAGCCTAGGTACTTGCCCTGCCCCTTCATCACCCAAGGGGCAATGATGAGCGCGAGGAGAATGACGGTTGTACGCATGGACCGAAGATACAACGTGGGATGGCCACCAAATGACAAAGCCCCTCGTGGTGAGGAGCTTTGCAGTACATGTACGCAATGAGATCACGCTCACGCTTCGGCATCTCCGACGTTGAGTACGCATGCACATCAAGACTACCCACCTGCACGCATAGCCCTGTCACACAAGTGCTCCCATGTTGCACTATGGTGTTGAACCAACAACATCTACGGAGTGGCGGACATGCGTAAAGCCAAACACACAAGCATCACGGTTCAAGGGACGACTATTCGTATCCTCCCAAAGGTTGACGGAGATTACGTCTCACTCACGGACATGGTGCAGAATTTCGATGGCTCAAATGCGCTCATAGAACAATGGCTCAGGAACAAGGATACCGTTCTCTTCCTCGGAATCTGGGAACGCATCAACAACCCCGATTTTAATTCCCTCGAATTCGAGGGAATTAGGAATCAAGCTGGTCGAAACAGTTTCTTTCTATCTGCAAAGAAGTGGATCGATCTGACACGTGCCAATGGTCTGATTGCACGCGCTGGACGCTACGGTGGAACCTATGCGCATAAGGACATTGCATTCGAATTCGGATCCTGGCTCAGCCCTGAATTCAAGCTCTATCTCATCAAGGAATTCCAGCGGCTGAAAGACGAGGAAAGCGACCGCCTGAAGCTCGATTGGAATCTTCAGCGGACGCTATCCAAGATCAACTATCGAATTCACACGGATGCGATCAAAGACACACTCATCCCACCAATGGTGACGCAGGCTCAGGCCGGAGCCACCTATGCCAGTGAAGCCGATGTTCTGAACATCGCCCTGTTTGGTCAGACAGCACGGCAGTGGCGCAGGGATCACCCGAACGCCGATGGCAACATTCGCGACCATGCCACGCTTGAACAGCTCGTGATCCTTACCAATCTCGAAAGCCTGAACGCCGTACTCATCCGACAAGGGCTGCCGATACAACAGCGCCTTCTGCAGCTTAACCAGATCGCCATCGCTCAGATGCAGACCCTGCTGGGGGATGCGGGTGTCAGGAACCTGAAGACATGATCCGGGGACGGTTCGTCAGCGAACGCACCGGACCGCGATCAAGGCCGGCGGGTCACATGCGTGATGCCTACGGAAGCGGGAATGATGTGGCCACAACGGCGATGCTTACGGGCGAGACTGCGTCTCGCCCCTACTGCGTCTCGCCCCTACTGCGTCTCGCCCCTACATTCGGCCGATCACATGGCCATCAAACGACAAAGCCCCTCGTGAAGAGGGGCTTTGATGTACTTGTGCGTAGGAATCGAAGAGCAAGCGTAGGCTTACTCTTCGAAGTCCAGATCGCTCTTGAACTTCGAATCGTCGGGCGCATCGCCGCGAGGGCGTTCGTCGCGCGGAGGGCGGTCGCCTTGCGGACGGTCGCCATATGGGCGGTCGCCTTGCGGACGGTCGCCACGCGGACCGCGGTCACGGTCGCCGTAGCCGCCACGTCCACCACGGTCGCCACCGCGATCACCACCACGACCGCCACGGTCGCCGTAGCCGCCACGTCCACCGCGATCACCGCCACGTCCACCACGGTCGCCACCACGATCGCCACGGTCACCACCGTGTGCGCGTGGGCCACGTCCGCCGTGATCTTCGTAGGCTTCCATGCCTTCCGGCACAGGAAGCAGAGCCTTGCGGCTCAGACGCACCTTGCCATCGGGTTGGACTTCAATGACCTTAACGTCGACGATATCGCCAACCTTCAGGATCTCTGCCACGGTCGCAACGCGACGGTGGTCCAGCTGCGAAATGTGCAGCAGGCCTTCCTTCTTGGGGCGTAGCTCGACGAAGGCGCCAAGGCCTTCGCGGACTTCCTTGACCTTGCCCGAGAAGATGGTACCAACTTCGATGGGCTTGGTGATCTCGCGGATGCGTGCGATCGCCGCATCGGCGCTCGACTGATTCACGGCTGCGATCGTCACGGCACCATCGTCTTCGATGTTGATCTCGGCACCAGTCTCCTTCACGATGCTGCGGATCATCTCGCCGCCAGGGCCGATCACGGCACCGATCATCTCGACCGGGATCATGATGGTGGTGAGCTTCGGTGCATACGGCGACAGATCGGCATTCGGCTGTGCCATGTGCTCGTTCATGATGCCAAGGATGTGCAGACGTCCCTGACGTGCCTGCTCAAGGGCGGTGCGCATGATATCGACCGACAGACCCTCGATCTTGATGTCCATCTGACATGCCGTGATACCGTCACCGGTACCCGTCACCTTGAAGTCCATATCGCCAAGGAAGTCTTCGTCACCAAGGATGTCGCTCAGCACTGCCACGCGATCGCCTTCAAGGATCAAGCCCATGGCGATGCCGGCAACGGCCTTCTTCATGGGCACACCGGCGTGGAACAGTGCCAGCGAACCGGCGCAGACGGTGGCCATCGACGACGAGCCGTTGGACTCAAGAATGTCCGACACCACACGAATGGTGTACGGGAAGTCCAGCTCGGCCGGGATGAACGGCTCGAGCGAACGCTCGGCCAGGTCACCATGACCGATCTCGCGACGACTTGTAAAGCCAAAGCGGCCGGCTTCGCCCGTCGAAAACGGCGGGAAGTTGTAATGCAGCATGTAGCGACGTTCAAACGTTGGCAACAGACCGTCGATGATCTGCTGGTCCGTCTTCGTACCAAGTGTGACCGTCGTGAGCGACTGCGTCTCGCCACGCGTGAACAGGGCCGATCCGTGCGGACGCGGCAGAACGCCCGTCTCGATCGTGATCGGACGAATCTGCGTCGTTGCACGTCCGTCCAGACGCTTGCCGTCCGTCAGGATCATCTCGCGCATTTCACGTGCTTCGATGCTCTTGACGGCGCTACCCACGATCTTGTCGACCTTGAGTTCGGCATAGGCTTCGTTCGCAGCAACAACAGCAGCGGCAGCGTCAAGTGCAGCCTGCTTGATCTCCTTGCGGAGGGCGCCACGTTCTTCCTTGGTCGAACTTGTGCGGATCGACGTGCGGATGCGAGCCGTGATGGCGTCTTCGATCGCAGCGATGATGTCGGCCGGCGGTTCAACGGCAACGACCTCGCGCTTGGCCGGAGCACCAACGGCTTCTGCCAGCTCGCGCTGCATGGCGTTCATCTCGCGGATCCACTCGTGGGCAAACTCCATCGCAGCAACAAAGTCTGCCTCGGAGATCTCGTGCGATGCCCCTTCCACCATCACGATGGATGAATCCGACCCTGCAACCAGGATCTCGAGATCCGATGCCTTGATCTGCTCAAGTGTCGGGTTGATAATGAACTGTCCATCAACACGACCGACGCGTACTTCGGCGATAGGGCCGTTGAACGGGATATTGCTGATGGTAAGTGCTGCCGAGGCGCCAAGCGTTGCCAGCACATCGGGCTCGTTCTCCAGGTCATACGAGTACACCGTAGCAATGATCTGCGTTTCGCAGCGCCAGTTCTTTGGGAAGAGCGGACGCAGCGGACGGTCGATCAGACGCGACGACAGTGTTTCCTTGGTGGTGGGACGTCCCTCGCGACGGAAGAATCCGCCGGGGATCTTGCCCGAAGATGCCTGCTTCTCGCGGTACTCGCACGTGAGCGGCATGAAATCGAGATCCTTGGGCTCGGGCGCTGAAACAGCCGTCACCAGAACCATGGTGTCGCCATGCCGTACCATGACGGCGGCGTCGGCAAGCTTTGCAAACCGGCCCACTTCAAGGGACAGTTCCTTGCCGTTGATGATGCGCTTGATGGTATGCATCAAGAGCTCCTACTAAAATTGGAACAATGGCATCATGCCACATCGCTCCGCAGGCCCGTAGGTGTCGTGTCGATTGTCACCCTGAGCGAACAGCGGCAGTACCGCTACAGGCTCAGAGTGACACAACACCGGGCATGATGAATTGCCCGCGGAGTCAAAAAAACAGACGACGGCGCCGTAGCGCCGCCGTCACTGATGATTACTTACGCAGTCCGAGTGCCGCAAGGATGCCGCGATAGCGCTTAACATCGTTCTTGGCAAGGTAGGAAAGAAGGTTCTTGCGCTTGGCGACCATCATGATCAGGCCGCGGCGGCTGTGGTGATCCTTCTTGTTCTGTTCGCAGTGTTGCGACAGCAGGTTGATGTGCTCGGTCAGCAGCGCGATCTGCACTTCGGGTTTACCCGTGTTGGCTTCGCTGCCACCGTGTTGCCGGACGATCTCCAGCTTGCGTTCTTTGGTGACCATGTTCACCTCAATGATAGATTGGTTGATAATGTTTTGATGTCCGTTCACTGCCCGACATGATCATCATGCCAGGTTTCGGCATACTCGATCGCAACGGCGCGATCTTCGCGCACCTGCGACAGAAACATGTCGATGCTTTCAAACTTCATTTCGTGGCGGATGAAGCGATGGAAGTCCACCGTCACCTGCCGGTCGTACAGCATGTCGTCGAAGTCCAGATAATGCACCTCGATCGTGCTGTGCACGTCGTCCGTAAACGTGGGCCGGCGACCAATGTTGGCCATGCCGAACACACGTTGTCCGTCAATGATCGACGACACCACATAGACGCCACGCGACGGCACAAGTTTGTGCTCATCGGCGGCAACGATGTTGGCCGTCGGAATACCGAGTTTGCGTCCGCGCTGATCGCCACGGACGACCGTGCCGCGCAAGGCGTACGGACGTCCAAGCATATCGGCAGCCGTCTCGACATCACCGGTTTTCAAGGCCGCGCGAACCCTGGTGCTGCTCACGATCAGACCGTTGTGATCCAACGGGCCAACGCGCTCCACAGCATAGCCAAGCTCTGTGCCAAGGTGCTGCAACAGCTCTTCATTACCGCCACGACCGTGTCCGAACAGATGGTCGTGACCAATGAAGAAATGTCGTACACCGATACGCCCTACCAACAGGTCCCGCACAAAGGTCTCGGCCGGCGTGGCCGCAAACGCTCGCGTGAAGGTGATCACCACCGTCATGTCGACTCCGGCGGCTTTAAGCAGCGCCAGCCGCTCGTCGATCGACGTCAGCAACTGCACCGGTTCGCGGTCGGGCTTTGCCAGCACGATCTGCGGATGCGGATCAAAGGTCACCACCACCGTCCGCTCACCCTGCTCTGCAGCAAGGGCTCGCATACGATCGATGATCGCTCGATGACCGCAATGCACACCATCAAACGTGCCAACGGTCAGCGCCGTCTTGGCATCGAACGGGATAGTGTCCGTATGTCGAACCGTGATCATGATGTCTGTAATGCCTTTACCAGTTCCTGTACTTCTTCGATCGTCAGGGCATCGTCTACGTGATAGGGGGCAATGAGCGTGCGTCGGAGCGACCACACGTAGCCGCCGCATCCAAGGCTTGCTCCAAGATCGCGAGCGATGCTGCGGATGTAGGTGCCCTTGCCGCAGCGGACCGTGAAGGAGACGTCGGGCCAGGCGATGCTGACGTTGTCGATACCGTGCACGTGTACCGTACGCTCGCGCGGCGTGAATGCCTTGCCTTCGCGGGCCAGGTCATACTGCCGGCGCCCGCCGTGACGGATCGCCGCAAATGCCGGAGGCGTCTGCACGATGGTACCGACGAACGTGGCAAGTTCGGCAACGATCCTGTCGGCGTCGACGGCTTCGACGTTGGCGGAGGCCTCTTCGGCTGCACCACGGTCGTCCGTTGCCGTCGTTGCCCCAAGTCGTACCGTCACGTCATACGCTTTGTCGGCATCCTGGATCTGCGAGATGTCCTTCGTGGCCTTGCCGAAGCACAGCACCAGCAGGCCCGTGGCCAGTGGGTCGAGTGTTCCGGCATGACCGACCTTCTTCACCTTCACAAGACCGCGCAGTTTCGCCACGCAGTCAAACGATGTCCAGTCTTCTGCTTTGTCAATGAGCGCGACCGCTCCGGTCGTTCGTGCTGCGTCGAGCCAGGCGGCGAAGTCCGTTGCCGTTGACCGACGCAACACCGGATATTCAAGCGTCATCGTCCTTCTGTTCCTCTGCCGGGCGTACACTGTCAAGAATGGCATTGATACGCAGGGCTCGGTCCAAACTATCGTCGATGTAGAGTCGCAGCGACGGCGTGTAGCGCAGCTTCACCGTACGACCAAGATGGTGGCGCAATCGCCCCATTTCTTCGTCTTCGATATGCTGCAATACTTCACCGGGCGTCCGCTTACCGCCGAACACGCTCAGATAGACGTGGGCGATCTGCAGGTCGGGAGAGACACGCACTTCGGTAACGGTGATCAGACCGGCACCAAGTTCCTCAGCGATGCGCTGAAGCGGTGTGGCAAGCGCCTTCTGTATTTCGCCGGCGACGCGTTCGGTACGGATCGACACGATCAGCTTGAGAGTTTCCGTTTTACTTCAATGGTCTTGTAGCCTTCAATGATGTCACCTTCTTCGATATCATTGAATCCGTTGATGCCGATACCGCATTCATAGCTTGCATCGACTTCGCGGACATCGTCCTTGGCACGCTTGAGCGAGGCTAACGTGCCCTTGTAGATCTCGAAGCCGTCGCGCAGCACACGTACCTTGTCGTTCCGGGTGATCTTGCCGTTCTGCACATAGCAGCCGGCAATGGTGCCAAGACGACTGATCTTGAAGATGGCGCGCACTTCGACGGTCGCCGTGATCTCTTCCTTGATATCGGGCGTGAGCATGCCCTCCAACGCCAACTGCACTTCGTTGATGCAGTCGTAGATGATGGAGTACAGGCGGACATCGACGCTTTCGTTCTCGGCCACCTTGCGTGCTGCCGGCGAGATGTTCACCTGGAAGCCCACGATGACGGCGCTTGATGCAGCGGCCAGCATGATGTCGCTTTCCGAGATCGCGCCGACCGACTTGTAGATGATGCGGACCTTGACCTCGGGCGTCGACAGCTTGAGCAACGAGTCGGAAAGTGCTTCGACCGAACCGCTCACGTCGGCCTTCACGATCAGCGGCAGTTCCTTCACGCCGCCGGCCGAGATCTGTGCCGAGATGTCGTCGAGTGTCATGTGACGCATGCCGCGGAACTGCTGCTCGCGACGGAGCTGCTGACGTCGTGTTGCGACATCACGCGCTTCGGCGTCGGTCTCCATCTCCATCAGGATGTCGCCTGCATTCGGCAGTCCGTCAAAACCCGTCACCTGGACAGGGATCGACGGTCCGGCAGCGTCGACGCGGTTGCCGCGCTCGTCGAACATGGCGCGGACCCGACCGGCAAACTGACCGCAGACAAAGATGTCGCCTACGTCGAGCGTACCCTTCTGGACCATGACGGTCACAACGTTACCGCGACCCTTGTCGACGTGTGCTTCGATGACCGTACCGCGGGCGGCACGTTCGAAATTGGCCTTCAGGTCTAGGATGTCTGCTTCGAGCAGGATCTTCTCGAGAAGCTGGTCCACGCCTTTACCGGTCTTCGCCGAGATCTCGGCAACCTGATACTTACCGCCCCAGTCCTCGACCAGCACATTGTGGTCGGCCAGCTGCTGGCGAATGCGATCGGGGTTGGCATCGGGCTTGTCCACCTTGTTGATGGCCACCACGATGGGCGAGTTTGCCGCCTGGGCGTGGCTGATGGCTTCGATGGTCTGGGGCATCACCGAATCATCGGCAGCAACCACCAGTACCACGATGTCCGTTACCTGCGCACCGCGTGCACGCATGGCCGTGAAGGCCTCGTGACCCGGCGTATCGAGGAACGAGATCGAGCGTTCGTCGGGAAGTTCGACGCGATAGGCGCCGATGTGCTGCGTGATGCCACCGGCTTCGCCGGCCACCACGTTTGCATTGCGGATATAGTCAAGCAGCGACGTCTTACCGTGGTCAACGTGACCCATGATGGTCACGATCGGCGGACGTGTCTGCAAGGTTTCGGGTGCATCCTCGAGCTCTTCGACGTCCTGCGACGTCTGGTCATCAAGGAATTCCACGGTAAAGCCATAGTCACCGGCGATCAGCGTGATCGTATCGCGGTCGAGCCGCTGGTTGATCGACACCATCAAGCCAAGGCTCATGCACTTCATGATGATATCGGCCGACGATACGCGCATCATATTGGCAAGGTCGCCCGTGGTCACGAACTCGGACAGGCGCAACGTTGTCGATTCGCGTGCCAACTCCTCCTGGCGGAAGGCTTCGCGCGTCTCGCGCTCCAGACGGCGGCGCATGCGCGCCTTCGCCTTGCTGGAGCCACCGGCAGAGTCTTCCATGCCGGCGAGCGTCGCGCGTATTGCGCGCTCGACGTCACTGTCAGAGAACTGCTCCTTTGTACCCTTGGCGCCCTTGCGCTTCTTTTTATCGTCCTTCTTGGGGAAGCCGGGCTTCTTTACGCCACCCGGAGGTGCCGGCGGACCAAAGCGATTGACGACGGGGCCTGCATTGGCTCCGATCGACAACGGCGAACGCCCTGCGCGACCACCCTGCGTCGTATCAGCTCCACCGCGGCCACCCGTGGGTGCCGGCTGGCGCTCGCGCTTGGGCTTGGGCTGCACCTTCGGTGCAAGGTCGATCTTTCCAACAACGGTAAGACCTTTAAGCTTCGTGGTGTCGCCGGTCTTGTACTCGACCTCGACAACGCGCTTGCGCTTCTTCTTCTCGCCGGATTCTTCTTCGGTTTCGGCAGCAGGTTCTTCCGTCGCAGCTGCAGCCACAGGTTCGGCCTTCGGCGCAGGCGCCGCAGGCGGTGCCGGCTTCTCTGCCTTGCCCGGCTTGCCCTTGGCAGGCTCGGGCTTGGGTGCCTCGGCTGTGCGCTTGATGGCTTCAAGATCGATGACGGTACCAACGGCAGGCGTGACCTCCTTGGCAACCTCGGGCACCGATACTTGGGGGGCAGCCGGCGCCTCGACGTCGGGAGCACGTTCCACCACGGGGTGGGCTACGGGCTCGGCTACAGGCGCGGCTACGGGCTCGGCCACAGGCTCGGGCTCGGGCTGCTTGGCCGGCGGTGCTTCCACCTCGACCGGAGCAGCTGCTTCGACCTTGGCCGGTGCCTCGACAACGGCAGGGCGAACGGGCTCGGGCTCGGCAAGGCGCGCCTCGATAACAGCCTCGCGCTCCTGCTGCTCGGCCAATGATTCGATCGAAACTGAATTGCCCTGCTCGAGCGAGGTCTTCCTGGCAGCACGCTGCTTTTCGACCTTTTCGCGCTGCTTTTCGGCGACCTTCAGTTCCTTGGAAAACTTTTCATGGACGACGTCGACCATCTCGTCCGTGAGGACGGCAGTCGGCTTATTCTCGATCGTGAATCCTTTCGAGGCAAGGTATTCCACAATCGCATCCCGGCCGATGTTGATCTGGCTGGCGATCTTGAAAAGTTTATTTCCTGCTGAACCTGACATAGATCCTTTCTTGTCACGCAATCCAACGCCACGCTATGTGACGCCGGACACGTTCGTTATCCTTCTTCTCCTTCACTTCCTTCGACAGCTTCTTCGTCAGCTGCCTCCTGCGTCGACTCAACACCTTCTTCGTCTTCGACGTAAACCTCGGGCGTGTCCTCGGCATACGACTCGGCAATGTCATCGTCAACTGCAGGTTCTTCCTCGCGTACCGGCGCGGCAGAGGCCGCAGCCTCGAGCTCACGCAGGTATTGCGGATCTTCACGCTCCTCGAATTCGTCAAGCATGATGCCGCGTACTTCGAGGATCTTCTCGAGCGATGCCAGCGCGAGCAACACGCCGGGGTCGGCTTCGAGGAATTCTCTCGACGTGTCGATGCCGGCATTGATCAGCGCATCGTACAGATCGCGCCCAAGCTCCTTGCGGAACTCGATGAGTTCGATGTCCTCTGCCCCTTCCTTTACCAGTGCGAGTGCAAAGCCGGTGAGCTTCGAGGCAAGGCGAACGTTCTGGCCGTTCTTGCCGATGGCAAGCGATACCTGATCGTCCGGTACGATGACCGTGGCTTGACGTCCGTCTTCGGCGATCTGCACGTCACGCACCTTGGCAGGCGAGAGCGCCCGGGCAATGAACAGACGCGGATCGTCGGTGTATTCGATGATGTCGATGTTCTCGTTGTTCAGCTCACGTACGATGGCATGAATGCGGATACCCTTCATGCCCACGCAGGCGCCCACGGGGTCGACGCGCTCGTCGAACGACGTCACGGCAACCTTTGCGCGCTCGCCAGGCTCACGCGCGATCGAACGGATCTCGATGATGCCGTCGTAGATCTCGGGAATCTCCTGCTCGAACAGACGGGCCATGAAGGAGTCGTCGGAGCGGGACAGGATCAGGTCGGGCAGACCCGTTGCACCGCCGGAACGACGTACTTCCTTGAGGATGGCCTTGACCTGCTGATTCTTCTTGAGGCGCTCGTTCGGGATCTGCTCTTCACGCGGCAATCGCAGCTCGATCTTGTTGTGCATCACCAAGATGTTGTTCGGACGCACCTGATAGATCTCGCCAATAAGTACCTCGCCAACGCGCTTGATGTATTCGTCGTAGATGTTGTCCTTCTCGACGTCGCGAATGCGCTGGTTCAGGGTCTGGATGGCCTGGGCGATCAACCGTCGACCAAAGCTGTCGGCAATGTTCTCGAGCGTGATCTCTTCGATATGCTCATCACCAACGTCGACCATCTCGCCCGTGAGTTCCAGCAGGTCCTGCTGCGTGATCTCGAAGTCGGGGTTTTCGACTTCCTCGACAACGGTGCGCATCAGGTAGATCTCGATGTCACCCTTATCCATGTTTACGATGATGTCGAAGTTGGAATCCTGACCATACTTCTTCTTCACCATCAGCGACAAGGTCTCTTCAACGATACCCTGCAACAGGTCACGGTCAATGCTCTTCTCACGGGCCATCTCGTTGAAGGCCTCAATGATGAGCTTCTTGTTGTCGACCTTGGGTTTTGCCTTACGTCGTAGTGCCATGATGTTCGCTCTTCGCGGTTAGCAGATCGTTATCGTAATGAGATGATGACCCGAGCTTCTTTGATGTCGCCCGAGGATATTGTTTGGTCGACCACGGTCTTGTTCTTTCCCGCTCCGGATACCACCGTCACGGTAAGACCACCGTCGTCAACAGCAAGCAGCTTCCCTTCTACCGTCGTCCCATCGGCCCGCGCCACACGCACGGTACGGCCAACACTCTTGGCAAGCTGCCATAGGTGGCGCACCGGCGCATCGGCTCCGGGCGATGATACATCGATCGTGCGGAGTCGTCCGAACCATTCGTCGTCGGCCAAACGCTCCTCCAGTCCGGCAGAGATTGCCCGACAGTCGTCGTGCGTCACGCCGTTCACGGAGTCGATGTAGATCTCCAGCACCAACTGACTGTGCTGACCTCGCACCTTGACGTCGACGATGGACACTCCGGTCTCTCGACCCAGGTCGTCCAAAACTTCGCGGATGTGATCAGGCAGCAGATTCAGATGCAATAGCCGGAAACGTGTACCAACAAAAAATGGGCGATCCGCCCATTCCTCCTTAGCCACGCAAATATAGGGGAATTTTCCACATGCCGGTACGCATAGGGAATAGAAGTCAAACCCCTATGCTCGGTAAGGGGCGGCGCGGTGACCATGGCACATGCCCATGGCAAACAATGGTTCCGGCGGCAAGCCGGCAGCGAGATGACTTATCCGAAGGCCTGGAAACCGGTGATGTCCTGGCCAAGGATGAGCGTGTGCATCTCGTGCGTTCCCTCGTAAGTCTTTACAGACTCTAGGTTTGCGGCGTGACGCATGATGGGATACTCGTCCAGGATACCATTGGCGCCGTGGATCTCGCGCGCGATGCGGGCGATGTTCAGGGCGATCTCGCAGTTGTTGCGCTTGGCCAGCGACACTTGCTGCGGACGCAGGGTGCCGGCGTCTTTGATCTTGCCAAGACGCCAGTTCAGCAGCTGGGCCTTTGTAATCTCCGTGAGCATATACGCCAGCTTATCCTGAATGAGCTGCCGTGCGGCAATGGGTTGACCAAAGGTGACACGGCTCTTGGCGTAATTCAGCGTTGAGTCGTACGAGGCCATCGCCGAACCAACAACGCCCCATGCAATACCATAGCGGGCCTGGGTAAGACACGATAGCGGACCACGCAATCCTTCGACACCCGGAAGGATGGAGGATTCGGGCAGCTCGACGTCCTGGAAGACGAGTTCCGAGGTGACGGAGGCACGCAGCGAATGCTTGCCCTTCATCTCGGGAGCGGTGAAGCCCTTCATGCCCTTTTCGACAAGGAAGCCGCGGACGACGCCGTCAAGCTTGGCCCAGACTACGGCCACGTCGGCCAGCGTGCCGTTCGTGATCCACATCTTGGCACCGTTCAGCAGAAAGCCGCCGTCGATGCGCTTTGCCGTCGTGACCATGGCACCGGGATTCGAACCATAGTCGGGCTCGGTCAAACCGAAACAACCGATGGCCTGTCCCTTTGCCAGACGTGGCAGCCAGCGCTGACGCTGCTCTTCGCTGCCGTAGGTGTAGATGGGATACATCACCAGCGAACTCTGCACCGATGCAAACGAACGAACACCGGAATCACCGCGCTCGAGCTCCTGCATGGCAAGGCCGTAACAGATGTTGTTCAAGCCCGCACAGCCATACTCGTTGGGTAATGTGATGCCAAACAGACCCAGCTCGCCGATCTTCTCGACAAGGTGCATCGGAAATGTCCCCTCACGGGCGTGCTGCTCGATGATGGGCAGAACCTCGGCATCAACGAAGTCGGCAACGGTCTGGCGAACAAGCCGCTCTTCGTCGGTAAGCAGTTCGTCGATCGCGTAATAGTCAAGGTGCTGAAAGGCCATGGCGGTATCCTGAGATGTCGTGTTTAGGCTGCGAAAATAGCGAATCTGCGGCTCGGGACTTGTTTTTGCGTATTCCCCGGCAACGCCGTACAACAGAACTTCGGGCTACAAGATTCCGTCGTCGACGGATACAAACCATCATTCACGTCGTACCCGCTTCAGGAGCATTGCATGTCTTCTCTCCATGCCGACTATTCGGACCTGATCAACGCACCCCACCTGTTTCCCAAGATCTCGATCTACATGCCGACGCATCGACGCCACCCGGAGCGACAACAGGACCAGATTCGCTTCAGGAATCTTGTGCGCCTCATAGAACACGAACTGCTGGATGGACATCCGGAGTCGATGACCATGGCTCTGCTGCAACCGTTGCGTGCAATGGCCGATGATCATGCGTTCTGGACGCACGTACAGGATGGCCTGGCCGTGCTGCGTGCACCCGAGGAATTCCGGGTGTACAAGCTTCAACGCCCTGTTCCCGAGATCGCCGTCGTTGGCGAACGTTACCTGACAAAGCCGTTGCTGCGCATCATGCAGTCGGCCGACCGTTTTCAGGTGCTGGCGCTGACGCGCAACCACGTGCGCTTGTTCGAGGGCGACCGTGACACGATCGACGAGATCGACCTGCACCAGGCTGTGCCTCGCACGATCGAAGCAGCCCTCGGCGCAGAGATCACCGAACCGCACATGACGGTTGCGTCCTTTGGTGGCGGCGGCGGCAGCATCCGCCACGCACAGGTCGATGCGTCGTACGACGACAGCGTCGACCTCGAACGCTTCTACCGCGCCGTTGACGATGCCGTGTACGAGTACCATTCCCGCGAATCGAATCTGCCTCTCATCCTTGCAGCCCTTCCGCAGCATGCGGCCATCTTCCACGGCGTTTCACATAATCCCCTGCTGCTCGAATCCATCATCGCTCGCAATCCCGATATGACCGATCTTGACACGCTGCGTATCGGGGCCTGGAAGTCGATCGAACCCGAATACCTTAAGCGCCTGCAAGGGATCGTCGCCATGTTCGAAGAGGCATCGGCAAAGGGGCATGGAACGTCCGACGTGATACAGGCCGGCAAAGCGGCCGCCGTCGGCCGCATCGCTACCCTGCTGGTGGACGCGACAAAGCGGATCCCCGGACGCATTGCCGATGACATCGGACATATCGAATTCGATGACCTGCACCGCACCACCCATGGCGATGTGCTTGACGATATCGGCGAAGTCGTCCTGCGACACGGCGGCGAGGTGATCGTCGTCCCGAGTGAGCGGATGCCAGCACAAACGGGAGTCGCCGCAGTGTACCGTTACTGATACGCGTACACTTCGGCGCGGCCTTGCATAGTTTTGCCGAGCCCCGCCCGGCGGGGCTCGGTTGTTCCATCAATGATGAAGGTCCGGCATGGACCACGCACAGGCCGCTGGGAATAAACCCACCGGCAGCAAAATGCTTGCCCTTACCGTTGGCGCCATCGGCGTCGTCTACGGCGATATCGGCACCAGCCCACTCTACGCCATCAAGGAGTGCTTCTCTCCGCACTATGGTCTCGAGACCGCTCATCGCGAGGTTTTCGGCATTCTGTCGATGATCTTCTGGGCGCTCACGATCGTCGTCACCGTGAAGTACCTTGGTGTGATCATGCGGTTCGACAACAATGGCGAGGGCGGCGAGATGGCCTTGGTGCAACTCGTGTCGCAATTCATCCGCAACAGATACGAGCTGCTGATCACCTTCGGCCTTGGCATTTTCGGAGCGTCACTGCTGTACGGCGACGGCGTCATCACGCCGGCTATCTCGGTACTGTCTGCCGTCGAAGGTTTGACCGTTGCAGCCCCGGCATTGCACAGCCTGGTCATCCCGATCACCATCGTGATCATCTTCGGACTGTTCTTCATTCAGAAACGCGGCACGGGCAGCGTGGGCAGGATCTTTGGCCCCTTTACGATCGCCTGGTTCATTGTCATGGGAGTGATCGGCGCCATATCGCTGGTGCAGACCCCCGAGGTACTGCAGGCGATCAATCCGTGGTATGCGATCGACTACTTCGCGCATCATGGTGTGAAAGGTGCTCTTGTCCTTGGTTCCGTTTTTCTTGTGATGACCGGTGGCGAAACCGTCTATGCCGACATGGGCCACTTCGGAAAAGCTCCGATCCGTCGCGGCTGGTTCTATCTGGTATTCCCATGTCTGCTGCTCAACTACTTCGGGCAAGGGGCATTGCTCCTGCGTGAGGGGTCGAATGCTGCTACGGTCGCCAATCCGTTCTTCCACCTGGTTCCCAGCTGGGGTGTCATTCCGCTGGTGATCATGTCGACGCTCGCCACGACGATCGCTTCACAAGCCGTGATCTCGGGCGCGTTCTCCATCACATGGCAGGCCCTGCAGCTAGGCCATCTGCCGCGCCTGAAGGTGCTGCACACGTCGTCGGAAGAACGTGGTCAGATCTACATCCCCTTTGTGAACTGGGCCCTGTTCGTGCTGACCGTCTTCCTGGTGCTGCAGTTCCGCACGTCAAGCAATCTGGCCGCGATGTACGGCATTGCGGTTTCGACCACAATGGTCATCACCAGCCTGATCGCATGGCATGCCATGCGCAATACGGCAAAGTGGAGCGTCGCCATGGCGATGGCCGCAACGGTGCTGTTTCTGGCGGTGGACCTTTCGTTCTGGGCAGCAAATGCCGTGAAGATCCCCGACGGCGGCTACGTGCCCCTGATGCTGGCCGGCGTCATCTTCATGCTGATCCTGACGTGGCGACGCGGCAGGACACTCCTTCGTGATGCCATCAAAGGCCGTAGCGTTCCGCTCGACGAACTTCTCAGTGATCTTCCGCTATATGAGACGGTTCCCGGGACGGCCATCTACATGTCGGGCGACACCAGCACGGCCCCGCCGGCAATGGTCACGAACTTCAAGTACAATCGTGCTCGGCATGAAGTGACCGTGCTGCTTTCCGTGAAGATCCTTCAAACACCACGCATATCGGAAACAACGACCACGCCCGATTCAGAACACATCAAGGTGAGAGAGATCTCTCCCAACTTCTACGTTGTGGTTCTGCAATACGGCTTCATGGATCAGCTAAACTTGATGGCCGACGTCAGCGCGCTGATCGAAGACGAGAACAACGGGCTGCCGATCGACATCACTGATGCCATCTTCGTGCTGGGCAACGAGACGATCACGCTGCGCGATGGCAAGAACATGATGCGGTGGCGCAAGTCGCTCTTCCGCTTCATGCATCGGAATTCGCGAACGCCGGTCGATTACTTCGGCATTCCGGCAAAGCGCGTACTCGAAGTGGGTTCACACGTGCAGCTGTAACATCAGAGCGGGAACAGCAGGCTGACGTTCATGCGCAGTCCGCGTCCTGCAAGCCATGCATACGTGCGGTCGTCACCGATGGGCGTGCGCGTTACGTAGCGCACGTCAGCCACAAGACGCGAGGTACCGAGCGACAGCGCCGCGCCGACGTATGCTACGCTACCGATACCGGTCTGCGACCCAAGGTCATAGTCGTAGACGTCGGCATACTCTACGGGTAGTGTTGACACGAACGTCCAGTCGTCGGACTGCGTAGCGGTCATAACATGATCGATCATGCCGCCAAGACCGGCAAAGACGTGACTGCCGTCCGTGCCAATGGGCATTACCGTGAACTGTGCAGTCAGCGCAAGATCGACCGACCCAATGGTGTGCCTTGTCGACACAACACGTGACTCCGTTCCGGGATCGTCGCCAACATTCAGCTTCGATGTCACGATCATTGGTCGGTCGAACTCCGACACCGTGGTGCTGTACTCAGCCTGCTCAATGCGATAGGTCGATGTAAGGCGCAATGCTGCCGAGGCCGACATCTGCCGAACGAGGTCGACACCAAGGTTGAGCCGCACGGGAGTGCCGCTGATGGTGCTGCCCGACGGCGGTGCCATGGCAAGGCCGTAGCCAAGCACAGGTCCCAGCATCCACGGTGACGATGTGGCGGCGGATGGCGCTTGTGCAACGGCAAACGCCGATGCGACGAGGTGCATGATGATGATGGCAATGCGTCGCATCGGCGTTCCGTAAACGAATGTACAATGATCAGGATTCCGGCATCTCGACCGTGATGGCCTGCTTACCGTCCTTGGTTTTGATCACGAACAGAACACCGTCACCGGCATTCTTCTTGTCGAGGATCTTCTTGAGCTGTCCGGGCGACGAAACGCTCTGTCCGTCGGCCTTGACAATGGCACAGCCTTGGCGCAGTCCACGGCGGGCAACGGCACCGCGCATGTCGACCTTGGTAACAAGCACGCCATTCGACGTCTGAAGGTCCTTGCGGGCTTCTTCGGTCAGTTCCGCCGCCGTGAATCCAAGCCCCTTGAATGTGACAGGGTCGCTGCTTTCCATATCTACCGGACCGCCTGCACGGCCGCCCAGATCGACGTCGGCGAACGAGCCATCGTCGCTGACGGGCTTGAGGACGACACTCTTCGCGATCTCCTTGCCGTCACGCCAGAGCTTGAGGTTGACCTTGTCGCCTGCGCGATGCAGCACGATCTGATTTTGCAGATCGCCCGACGTCTTGACAGGTGTTCCGTCGACCGACATGATAACGTCGCCTTCTTCGACGCCGGCTGCCTGTGCACCGCCATCTTTGACCACGCGGTTGACCATGACGCCGGATACCTTGGGCAGGCCAACGGTCTTGGCCGTCGTCTCGTCAACAGACGTGATCTCGATACCGATGTAGCCACGCTGGATCTTGCCGTCTTCGATCAGGTCGAGCGCCACGCTCTTGACCATGTCGATGGGGATGGCAAAGCCGTAACCGGCATTGACGCCCCACCTGGAAGCAATGGCAGTGTTGATGCCAACAAGCGAGCCGTTCAGATTGAACAGACCACCACCGGAGTTACCGGGATTGATGGCCGCATCCGTCTGGATGAAGTTCTCGGTGGCAAACCGGTTTCGACTTCCGTCCTCTTTACTGCCCACAATGCCGATACCCCGACCCGTGGCCGAGATGATGCCCGTGGTAACGGTCGACGTCAGCCCCAGCGGATTACCGACGGCGACAACCCACTCGCCCACACGGATCTCGGAGCGCTGCGCAAAGTGCGCCGGCGCAAAGCCGCTTCCGTCGATCTTCAGCACGGCCAGGTCCGTCAGCGGGTCGCGCCCCACAAGCTTGGCCTTGTACTCCTTCTGGTCGAACGTCATCACCTTGATGCCGTCCTCGGCCGCGTCTTCCACAACGTGATTGTTCGTCACGATATAGCCGTCGGCAGTTAACAGCACGCCAGAACCTGATCCTTCGGACTCCTCGGGCATTTGCGGCGATTCATCCTCCTGCATTCCGTCCGGTCCAAAGAACCGGAAGAAGTCCTGCGGAGAACCCCGCAAGCCGGAGGATTTTTTCTCGGCCTTGACACTGATGCTTACGACCGAGTTGGTGACGGCGTTCGAGACGGCCACAAATTGGTCATTGATGGCCTTGACGGCGGCCGATGCCGGCGCCGGTGCCTGCTTTGCCCCAAGATCGGTCAGACCTGCCGCAAAGAGCGACTCGATCGCGTTGGAACCGAGACTTGATACCAGGACGACGCCAAGAACGATACCGACGCCCATTAGTCCCAGGGCGGTCAGCAGCGGACGTTGTTGCATGGTGAAATTCCTGTGATGATGCGATGTGTGATTGTACCGAGGTGGTATAACGAACACAGGGGTGCGTTTATTTGGCAGTGGCTGAATGGGCCACGTGCAGGAGTAACCGAACTCCCCGCCCAAAGGTCTGTTCCATCAATTCCTTGCGTCGTTCGGCCCCCCACAATTCGATGTCGGGGTGCACGGAAGGGGCAGTGAGGTAGATGTCGATCGACCGATCGCTGACAACGGCGCGGACCGATCTTACGAGCTGCTGGTGACGTCGGTCAAGGCCCTCGGCAATGCGCAGGATGCCGGCAAGGGTGCAGACCATCTGCTGCTCCTGGCCGGACATCTGGCCGAACTCGACATGTTTCTTCTTGGGGTGACTCTTGCGGTGATACCGAACGATCGAGGCGATCATCTCGGCTTCGTCGTTCGTGAACCCCGGCATCGGACTGTGCCGGATGATATAGTCGCTGTGTTTGTGATGCTCCTCGCCGCTGATGTGGTAGCCAATGTCATGAAGCAACGCCGCTGCTTCCAATAGTTCCCGCTCTCGGTCTCCATACCGGTGCAGCTTTTGAAGGTCATCGAACAGCCGCATGCAGAGTTGTTTGACGTGTTCGGCATGCGGACGTCGCACATGATACAGGTCGCACAAATGGTCGACGCTTTGATAGCGCAGATGCGACAAGTGATGATGAGCATCGATGTCGCGCTGCTTTTGAACGGTGTCGTACACGATGCCCTCGCGAAGGGCATAGGCCGATATCGTCAACTCGTGAATGTTCAGTCCAAGGATGATCTGTTCAAGGATCAGCGCACCGCCTACGATCACATCGGCACGCTTGGCATCCATGCCGGGAATGGCCACGCGCTGCTCAACCGTTCTTGCCTGCGTGATTGCCTGTACCGCCTCGAGGATCTCGACACGCGTCAGCCGCATGCCATTCATTGATTCGGGTATCCGCTTTCCGGCCCTTGCAAGAATGATGGCTGCTACGGCCATGACAGTACCCGAGCAGCCGACGGCAAGCTCGAAGCCTTGTTCGATAATACTTTGGAATGCCGGAGCCCAGTCGCCGCGTATGGCACGGCGACACTCCTCGACCTGTTCCGCCGTGATGGTGGGCGTGGGAAAGAACCGCTTGGTCATTCGGATATGGCCGATCTTGGCCGAGTGAACGAACACTGGTTCACCACTCACTCCAATTGAGGTTTCGGTCGAACCACCTCCAATGTCGAAGACCAACGTTCGCGTATTCAGGATCGGCAAGGCATGCAAAGCACCCTGGTAGATAAGACGGCCCTCTTCGATACCGCTGATGACTTCGATATCGATGCCAGTGACGGCTTTGACCCTGCCCGTGAAGTCCTCGCGATTGAGCGCCTCGCGCACGGCACTCGTAGCAACGGCACGCACGTGGGCACCGTGCTGTTCGGCCGTATTGGCAAAACGACGCATGGTCTCGACACCGCGCTCGATCGCATCGGCTGTGATCACCTTCATGTCACCCGCTGCCGCACCAAGTCTGACCATCTCCTTGTCGCGCACATGCACGCGCAATACGCCGCGCGTGCTCACGCTGGCGATGACCATGTGGAAGGAGTTGGTGCCGACGTCGACGGCGGCTATCAGGTCGGTCGGCTGTCGTTGTATTTCATCCGTCATGGCACACAAAATACGTTGTACTTTTGGCCATGCAGCGATTCATCATCCTGGCCTTGGCCGTCGTTGTCATGAGCATCCTGTTCTCGACAGTGCTCATCGGTTTCTTTCGTCGCATCTCCGGAAGGGGACCGCGGCGATGAGCACACAACGCTTCATGTTTCTCGATGTGGCACGCGGCATCGCCGTTCTCTGGATGATCCAGGTTCACATCACAAATCAACTCATCGATCCGGCGATTCGCAGCACGATCCCGTTCAGGGCGTTGAACCTGAGTAACGGCTATGTTGCACCTACGTTCATCTTTTGTGCCGGCGCCGGATTATGGATCGCCCTGTCTCGCAAAGGCCAGGACTTCCTGGGGGGCGGCGCAGCATTGTGGGACTACATGCGACGTTTGTCATTCATTCTGTTCTGGGCCTACCTGCTGCATATGCCGTTGTACTCGCTGGAGCGATGGTTGCATGTCGCGCCCGCCGAACTCATGGGAGGACTGCAGTTTGACGTGCTGCACACGATCGTATTCGCCAGTCTGACCGTTCTGGGCGTCTTTCTTACAGTTCGGAACCTCGTTGCCGCTACGTGGATCACGGCGGG
>VFFB01000200.1 GCA_018882585.1 Candidatus Kapaibacterium sp. | reverse complement strand
CCGTCACCAAGCCCGTTTCGAGCGGATATCTGGCCTCGCTCTGGGATGCTGCAAGTGTCCGACGTCAGCGCACGTCATTGCTGGAGCTTGCCGACCGATTTGGAAAGTGGTTCACCGTTGGCGCGGTAGGCATTGCCGTGCTTGGTGGAATGTTCTGGTTACCCGACGTTGGTATGGCACTGACTGCACTCAGCGCCGTCCTCATCATTGCCTGCCCATGTGCGCTGACGCTTGCCGCGCCGGCCACATTGGGCACGGCGATGGCGGTTCTTGGCCGACGCGGCACGTTCGTCAAGAACATTGGTGTTCTGCTGGACATTGCCGCGACCGATACCATCGTCTTCGACAAGACGGGTACGCTCACTGCAACGGCTCATGACCTGTCATGGATCGGACAGAACCTTGACGAATCGAAGCGCTCTGCGATCGCCGGTGTTGCCATGCAGAGCACCCATCCCGTGAGTCGTTCCATCGAGCGTCTTCTGGGTATATCAGGAGCAGTCGTCAGCGATGTTGCCGAACACGTCGGTGCGGGCATCAGCGGCACTGTCGACGGAAAGGTCGTTGCCATCGGCTCGTCAGCATTTGCTGGCGGGGGAGCGACGGCTGCCGATGCCGCAGCCTACGTCAGCATCGACGGACGTATGGTGGGTACGTTCGTGATGCGTCCGCGATTGCGCGAGGGTGTGCGCGACCTTGTGACCTCGTTACGCTCGGCGCAGGAGGTATACCTGGTAAGCGGCGACAGCGAGCGCGACGCGCCGCTGTTCCGCGACACCTTCGGCAGCGACCGTATGCGGTTTGGCGCTTCGCCATTCGACAAGATCAACGTGCTGGAGCAACTGGGCAGTTCCGGAGGCCACACCATGATGATCGGCGACGGCCTGAACGACGCCGGCGGCATGCGTGCCGCGCGAGTTGGCGTTGCCGTCTCGGATGAAACCTCGACCCTGGTACCGGCATGCGACGTCATCATCGGCGGTGATCACCTGCGCGACATTGCGCCGCTGATCGGCTACGCGCGCAGGCTGCGCGACCTGATCAGGTTCAGCCTCGTCTTCTCGATGGTCTACAACGTCATCGGCGTCGCACTCGCAGTCAGCGGGGCCCTCACGCCCGTCGTCGTCGCCATCATGATGCCCATCAGCTCGCTCATTGTGACGGCCGTAAGCGTGTTGGGCGCCAGATGGTTCGGAAGGCAGGCCATATGGGCGTCATG